>NZ_JBFULZ010000057.1:0-21557 GCF_054049635.1 Cellulomonas sp. P5_C6
GGCCAGCGCCGGTAGCCCACGCGTCGGGCCCGCCCCGCGAGCCGACGCGCCGGACCCGCGCGTCGGGCCCCCGCCCAGCCCACGCGCAGGACCCGCGCGTCTGGCCCGCGCCCCACAGGGAGGTTCGTCAGAATGGGCGCGGCCGGGGTTGAACCTCGGCGGCCCCGGCACCGTGACACTGGTGACGGCCGGAGCAAGCCCTGACACGGAGGTGGAGATGTCCGCGTTGACGCAGGAGTCCCCGGCAGCAGCGACCAGCGAGCACACCTGTGACGGGTGCCTGGACCGACGGGCCGTGCTGGTCCGCGCCGGCCTGGTGACCATGGGCGTCGCCGCGGCCGGTGTGCTCGCCGCGTGCGGCGGCGGCGGCTCGGACACCCCTGCGAGCACGCCCGCCCCCGGCGCGGCGCTGGCCCAGGTCTCGGACATCCCGGTCGGCGGCGCGCTCGCCGCGACCGGCGCGGACGGCAAGCCGATCATCCTGCTCCAGCCCGAGGCGGGCACCGTCACGGCGGTGTCGGCCATCTGCACCCACCAGGGCTGCACGGTGGCACCGGACGGCAAGGAGCTGAAGTGCCCGTGCCACGGGTCGGTGTTCGACCTGACCGGCGGGAACGTGTCCGGCCCGGCGCCGTCGCCGCTGCCGGCGGTCGACGTGCACGTGAGCGACGGCGCCGTCCTCGCAGGAAAGGCCTGAGCCATGTCCGTCTCCCAGAGCTCCCAGAGAACCACGTCCACGATCCTGCGGGTGCTCATCGCCATCTGCGTGGTGGTCTCGGCGGTCGTCCATCTGTACCTCTGGCAGGACGGCATGAAGACGCTCGACGTCGTCGGCCCGGCGTTCCTGCTCAACGGGATCGGCGGCCTGGTGCTGGGCGTGCTGGTGATCGTGTGGCGGCACTGGCTGCCGCTGCTCGGCGCGGTCGGGTTCGGCGTCGCCACGCTGACGGCGTTCCTCATCTCGACGACGTCCGGCGGGTTCTTCGGCGTGCACGAGAAGTGGGTGGGCGCGCCGGTGTGGCTGTCGGCGATCTCGGAGATCGGCGCGATCGTGCTCGGCATCGCGGCGCTGGTGGTGGAGCGGCGCGCTCAGGTCCTGTCGAGCACGCGGGGGTAGCAACCGGCGACCACCTGCGTCGTGGGGCCATCCGGAACGGGTGCCGCAGTCGAGTGAACCTTGCGTTCCCAGGTGAACCTTGACGGGCGCAGAACCGTGACACAGGTGCCAGCGTCACCAGGTCCGACCCGGAGGTCCCGATGTCCACGACAGCACAGAGTGCCCCCCACACCTGCGACGGTTGCCTGGACCGGCGGGAGATGCTCGTCCGGGCCGGCCTGGTGACGATGGGCGTCGCCGCGGCGAGCGTGCTGGCCGCGTGCGGCGGCTCCGACGCCCCGACCGACAAGAGCGACGGGGCGCTCGCGCAGCTCTCCGACATCCCGGTGGGCGGCGCGATCTCTGCCACGCTCGCCGACGGCCAGCCGATCATCCTGGTGCAGCCCACGAAGGGCAAGGTGGTCGCCATGACGGCGGTCTGCACGCACCAGCAGTGCACCGTCGCGCCGCAGGGGAACGAGCTCAAGTGCCCCTGCCACGGGTCGGTGTACGACCTGACGGGGGCCAACGTGTCCGGGCCGGCGCCGTCGCCGCTGATGCAGTTCGACGTGCACGTCAGCAACGGAGCCGTCCGGTCCGGCAAGGCGTGAGCCGGGTGGAGAGCACGCCCTGGCACACCGGCACCCAGGCGACGTCCGACGTCCTGCGGGCGCTGCTGTCCGCCTGCGTCATGCTGTCCGCGGTCGTCCACCTGGACCTGTGGGCGAGCGGCATGAAGACCCTCGAGGTCGTCGGACCCCTGTTCCTGCTCAACGGCATCGCGGGGCTGGTGCTCGGCGTCCTCGTCCTGGTCTGGCGGCACTGGCTCCCGCTGCTCGGCGCGATCGGGTTCGGCGCCGCCACCCTGGCGGCGTTCATCATCTCGACCACTCCCGGCGGGTTCTTCGGCGTGCACGAGCCGTGGGAAGGCGTCGCGATATGGCTGTCGGCGATCTCCGAGATCGGCGCGATCGTGCTCGGCGTCGCGGCGCTGGTGGTCGAGCGGCCCGCTCAGGTCCCGTCGACCACGCGGCGGTCGTAGGCGGCGACCACCTGCGCCGTGGTCCAGCCCTCGGTGCCGACGGCCTGGTCGCGCCCGACGTACGGTCCGCGGCCGCGCTCGGCACCGAGCCAGCACGCCTCGTCGAGGAACACGGCCCGCGCCTGCGCGAACGAGCGCGACGCGAACAGCGTCCTCGTCGTGCCGGCGTCCCGGTAGAGCACGGCGAACGCCCCGTCGGTCTCCTCGAACACGATGCACTCGTGGCCGACCGACACCGTCACGCCCGTGACGACGACGTCGACCCCGTCGAGCAGGTCGTTGTCGAGCGCGTCGGCGTGCAGGTCGTCGAGCTCGGCGCTCACGAGGGCACCTCGACGAGGATCCGGAATCGCCGCAGGTCACGGACGGTCAGCGACTCGCCGTTGGCGTCGAGGAACCGGTAGGCGCTGCCGGCCTGCTCCAGCAGCACGCGGGAGTCGACCACCAGCGGGTTCGTCGTGTCGACGAGGTAGGTGTGCCGCGCCCGCCCGAGGGCGTCGGGGCGCTCGACCACCCCGACCGGGTGCAGCGTGTCGCCGCGCTCGTACCCGGTCCGCTCGAGCACGAGGTCGTCGGCGGCGGTCAACGGCCGCACGACGACCGTGGGGCGTGGGTCCTCGACGGTCATGCCTGGGAGTCTCACACGGTCCGCGGCCGACGGCCGCACGCCGTCAGCCCCACACGAGCCCGTGCGACGGGTCGTGCAGGACCCGCGCGACGTCGGCCAGCACCTGCGAGCCCAGCGCACCGTCGACCAGGCGGTGGTCGAAGCTCAGCGCGAGCTGCGTGACGTGGCGGATCTTGATCTTCCCCTTGTGCACCCACGGCTGCTCGCGGATGGCGCCGAACGCGAGGATCGCGGCCTCGCCGGGGTTGAGGATCGGCGTGCCGCTGTCGATGCCGAACACCCCGACGTTCGTGATGGTGATCGTGCCGTCGGACATGTCCGCGGGCGTCGTCCGGCCGGCGCGGGCGGTCGACGTGAGCTCGGACAGCGCGGTCGCCAGCTCCTTGAGGTTCAGCCGGTGGGCGTCCTTCATGTTGGGCACGACGAGCCCGCGGGGGGTCGCCGCCGCGATCCCGAGGTTGATGTAGTGCTTGTAGACGATCTCCTGCGCCTCCTCGTCCCAGCTCCCGTTGATCTCGGGGTGCCGGCGCACGGCGAGCATGAGGGCCTTGGCGGCGATGAGCAGCGGGGTCACGCGGACGTCGGCGAACTCCCGGTCCGCCCGCAGCCGCTCGACCAGCTTCATCGTCTTGGTGACGTCGATCGTGTGGAAGACGGTGACGTGGGGGGCGGTGAACGCGCTGGTCACCATGGCCTCGGCGGTCCGCTTGCGCACCGACTTCACGGGCACGCGCGTCTGGCGGCCGTCCGAGGAGACCGTGCCGCTGGCCAGCCACGGCGCGTCGTCGCCCGGGTAGGTGGCCAGGGTCCGGGCCTCCGCCTGCGCCGCGCGGCCGAGCACGTCCTCGCGGGTGACGATCCCCCCGGGGCCGGTGGCCGACACGGAGTCGAGGTCGACGCCGAGCTCGCGCGCCAGCTTGCGGACCGGGGGCTTGGCCAGCGCGTGCCGGGTGGCCTCACGCTGCGAGGAGGTCGCGGCGGCTGGAGCGCCGTTGGCCGGCGCGCCGTCCGCGGTCCGGTCGCGGCGCGCGGTGCCGGTCTCGGTCAGGCCGTAGCCGACGAGCACGGCCTCACGAGCGACGGGTTCGGGCTCCGGTGCCGGCGACGGCGCGGTCGGTGCGGGCTCGCCCGCGCGGCCGGCGCGGGCCGCCTCGATCTCGTCGGAACCACCCGGCTCGACGCCCGCGTGCCGGTTGCCGCCGCCGCGGTGCCCGTGCTCGACGGCGCCGCCGGTGGACGCGACGGGCGGCGGCTCCGGGACCGGCGCGCCCGACGGGTCCGTGTCGACCTCGATGATGGGGGTCCCCACGTCGACGGTCTGTCCCGGCTCGACCAGGATGCGCGTCACCACGCCGGACCAGGGGCTCGGCAGGTCGACCAGCGACTTCGCCGTCTCGATCTCGACGATGGTCTGGTTGACCTCGACCGTGTCGCCGACGGCGACGTGCCAGGCGACGATCTCGGCCTCGGTCAGACCCTCGCCCGCGTCGGGCAGCGGGAACTGCTGGTACGTCGGCACTGTCGTCTCCTCAGAAGGCCAGCGAGCGGTCGACGGCGTCCAGGACGCGGTCGAGCCCGGGCAGGTAGTCGTGCTCGATCTTGGCGACGGGGTACGGCGTGTGGAAGCCGCCGACGCGCAGCACGGGCGCCTCGAGGTGGTAGAAGCACTCCTCGGTGATGCGCGCGGCCACCTCGGCGCCGGTGCCGTAGAGCACCGGGGCCTCGTGCACGACGACGCAGCGACCGGTGCGCCGGACCGACGCGGCCACGGTCGCCGTGTCGAGCGGGCTCAGGGTCCGCAGGTCGACCACCTCGACGCTCGTCCCCTCGGCCGCGGCCGTCTCGGCCGCCTTGAGCGCGGTCTGCACGGTGGGGCCGTACGCGACGACGGTGACGTCGGTGCCGGCACGGAGCACCTTGGCGGTGTCGAGCGCGGGGTGCGGGGCGTCGATGGCGGCGTCGACGTCGACCTCGCCCTTCTCCCAGTACCGGCCCTTGGGCTCGAAGAACAGGACGGGGTCCGGCGACGCGATGGCCTGCTGGATCATCGAGAACGCCTCGGCGGGCGACGACGGGCTGATCACCCGCAGGCCGGCGGTGTGCGCGAACAGCGCCTCGGGCGACTCGCTGTGGTGCTCGACCGCGCCGATGCCGCCGCCGTAGGGCACGCGGATGACGACGGGCAGGGTGAGCCGGCCCTTCGACCGGTAGTGCATCTTGGCCAGCTGCGTGGTGATCTGGTCGAACGCCGGGAAGATGAACCCGTCGAACTGGATCTCGCACACGGGGCGGTAGCCGCGCAGCGCCAGGCCGATCGCGGTGCCGACGATGCCGGACTCCGCCAGCGGGGTGTCGACCACCCGGTCGCCGCCGAAGTCCTTCTGCAGGCCGTCGGTCACCCGGAACACTCCGCCGAGCGCGCCGATGTCCTCGCCCATGAGCAGCACCTTCGGGCTCTGCTCGAGCGACTTGCGCAGGCCCAGGTTGATCGCCTTGGCGAACGTCATGGTGGTCATCGGTGGCTCCTCTCACCGGACTGGCCGGCATCCAGGAACGACGCCTCGTAGGCCTCGAACCACGCCCGCTCGGACTCCACCACCGAGTGCGGGGTGGCGTAGACGTGCTCGAACATCGAGGCCGCCGACGGGCGACCCATGCCGCGGACCGTCGTGCGGATCCGCTCGCCCAGGGCGTCGCCCTCGGCCGCGAGCCCGGCCAGGAACTCCGCCGAGAGCTCGCCGCGCTCCTCCAGGTGCAGGCGCAGGCGGTCGATCGGGTCGCGCTGGCGCCAGTACTCCTCCTCGGCGGCCGACCGGTAGCGGCTCGGGTCGTCGGAGGTGGTGTGCGCGCCCATCCGGTACGTGAACGCCTCGATGAACGTGGGTCCGCCGCCGGTCCGCGCGCGCTCCAGCGCCTCCGCGGTCACCGCGTACGTGGCCAGGACGTCGTTCCCGTCGACGCGGACGCTCGGGATGCCGAAGCCCGGGCCGCGGTCGGCCAGCGGCACGCGGGACTGCCGGCTGGTCGGCTCCGAGATCGCCCACTGGTTGTTCTGGCAGAAGAAGACGACCGGCGCGTTGTTCACCGCGGCGAAGACGAGCGCCTCGTTGACGTCGCCCTGCGAGGTCGACCCGTCGCCGAAGTAGGTGACGACCGCCGCGTCCCGGTCCGGGTCGCCCGAGCCGACGGCACCGTCGCGCTGCAGACCCATCGCGTAGCCGGTGGCGTGCAGGGTGTGCGAGCCGATGACCAGCGTGTACAGGTGGAAGCCGTGGGCGAGCGGGTCCCAGCCGCCGTGGTCGATGCCGCGGAACAGCCGCAGCACCTCGGCCAGGTCGACGCCACGCGTGTGGGCGACCCCGTGCTCGCGGTAGCTGGGGAACACCTGGTCCTGGGGCGCGAGCGCGCGGCCGGAGCCGATCTGCGCGGCCTCCTGGCCCAGGCTCTGCGCGAAGAGGGCCAGCTCGCCCTGCCGCTGCAGCGACGTCGCCTCGTTGTCGAACCGGCGGACCAGCACCATGTCGCGGTACAGGCCGCGCAGCGCGTCGGCGTCGAGGTGCGCGATGTAGGAGTCGTAGTCGGGATGAGCCGTGCGCCGGCCGGTGGGGGTCAGCAGCTGGACGAGACCGTCGTCGGTCAGGGGGCTGTTCGGGACCACGCGGTCCTCCTTCGCGGTGCAGCGGCGGTGGGCCGCGCGGGGGTCACTCTCGCAACCTACGTCAGCGTAGGCTACGGCACCGTAGGTTGCGCGCGAACGACGCCGACAACCGTCGACGCACGCCCTTGTGGATTGTCTACACCTCCCCCGGGAGGCTCAGCGAGCGAGCCACTCGGCGGCGACCTCGAGGAGCAGGTCGGTCGCCTCCGGCTCGCCGACGCTCACCCGGACCCCGTCGCCCGCGAACGGCCGCACGAGCACCCCGGCCCGGCCCGTCCGCTCCGCGAAGGTCGCAGCCTGGTCGCCCAGCGGGAGCCAGACGAAGTTGGCCTGGCTGTCCGGCACGGTCCAGCCCTGGTTCCGCAGGCCGGACAGAAGCCGCGCACGCTCCGCGACGATCGAGTCCACGCGGCTCATCAGCTCCGACGTCGCGCGCAGGGACGCCAGCGCCGCCATCTGCCCGACGTGCGAGACCCCGAACGGCGTCGACGCCGCGCGGATCCCCGCGGCCAGGCGCGGGCGGGCCACCGCGTAGCCCACCCGCAGGCCGGCGAGCCCGAACGCCTTGGAGAACGTGCGCAGGAGCACGACGTTGGAGTGGGCGGCGAAGACARCCAGCCCGTCCGGCGCCTGCGGGTCGCGGACGAACTCGACGTACGCCTCGTCGAGCACCACGAGGACGTCCTTGGGCACCGCGTCGAGGAACGTCGCCAGCTCGTCGGCGTGCACCGCCGGACCGGTCGGGTTGTTCGGGGTGCACACCAGCACCACCTTGGTGCGAGGCGTCACCGCGGCGGCCATCGCCTCGAGGTCGAGCCGCCCGTCGTCGCCCACGGGCACCATCACGCCGGTCGCGCCGGCCAAGGTCACGGCGATCGGATAAGCCTCGAACGACCGCCACGGCACGACGACCTCGTCGCCCGGCTCGCACACCGCGGTGAGCACGTGGCCCAGCACGGCGACCGAGCCGCAGCCCGTCACGACGTTCTCCGGCGCGACGCCCAGGGACACCGCGATCGCGCCGGTCAGCTCGGTGGCATACATGTCCGGGTACCGGTTCACGTCCTCGGCCGCGTCCGAGATCGCAAGCACCACCGACGGCAGCGGCGGGTACGGGTTCTCGTTGGAGGAGAGCTTGTACGCGGCCGCACCCACCGGGATGCGCGCCCCGGGGACGTACGGCGGAAGGTCGGCGAGCGCCTGGCGGAGGGGGACGCGAGTCACGGGGGTCAGCATGCCACCGCCCGCGCGATCCACCCGGTCGAGCGGACCGCGGGCGACGGACCAATCGGGCAGCGCGCCGCGAACCGGGCCCCCGCGACCGGTGGCAGGATCGACTCATGGCCTTCCTGCTCCGCGTCCTCATCAACGGCGTCGCCATCTGGCTCGCGACGTTGATCCTGCCCGGGCTCTCGATCGTCGGTGCCGACACCGGCTGGCAACAGCTCGGGATCATCCTGCTGATCGCGCTGGTGTTCGGCATCGTCAACGCGATCGTCAAGCCGATCGTCGCGTTCCTGTCGATCCCGCTCTACATCCTCACGCTCGGCCTGTTCACCATCGTGGTCAACGCCCTGATGCTCATGCTCACGGCGTGGATCACGGAGGCGACGAGCTGGGGTCTGCGGATCGACAACTTCGGCGTCGCCTGCTGGGCCGGCATCATCATCGCCGTCGTGAGCCTGGTCCTCTCCGTGCTCATCCCCGGGAACCGGACGCGGCAGTACTCCGCCGAGGTCAGCTACTAGGCCACAGCTGCGGCGGCTGCGCCGCGACCACCGTCGGGTCCCGCGTCGCCTGGAACTGCCGCGTCACCGCCGTCGTCCCGGGCGGCCCCAGCACCGACCCGGCCGCGTCGTCGAACGCCCGCATGCCCGGGCTGCCGGACAGCTCCTCGTCCGCACGGGCCGCCGTCTCGACGTACCGGGTCACCGAGTGCGCCTCCTCCACCGAGGCGTCGACCGGGCCGCCGGTCGCCCCGAGCTCGCGGGTCACCACCGTGACGTGCGGGCCGGGCCGGTCGGGGACGCCGTCCGCGTCGGGCACCCGGTCCTCGTCGTGCCGGTAGTGCCGCACCTCCACCCCGCCGGGGACCGGGCGGGGGATGTCGGGGGTGCCCGCCGTGACGACCGCCCGGATCGCGTAGGCGCTCCCGGCCGCTGCCGCCACGGACATCGCGGCCATGCCGCCCTGGCTGTGGCCGGCGAGCATCACCGGCTCGTCGGGGGCGATGCCGGAGAGCCGCATCGCCGTCACGACGGCGTCCGTCATGTCGTCCGGCAGCCCGGCGAGCAGCCGGCCGTTGCTGGTCAGGTCCATCGGCGTCGTCGCGTTGGGGCGCCAGCTCTCCGTGCCGGGGATCTCGACCACCCACGCCCGCGTGCCGTCGGGGTGCGTGAGCTGCTGCACGGAGATGACGCCCTGCGGCGTACCCGGAGGGCCCGCGGGCGACGAGTAGCTGCTCGCCACGTTCGCCAGCACCGCCGCGGTCGTCCTCGGCGCCGGCAGCTGGGGTGGGTCGGCGCGGACCAGCACGGCGGTCGGCCCGGCGGGAGGAACCGCCCCGACCAGGGCCGCGGTGYCGCCCGGGACGGGACGCWGCGTCGGCACCTGGATGCCGCGCTGCGACGACCGGACGAAGGCCGCGAGCGCGAGCACCTCGAGCTCGGCGCGGCCGTCCGCGGTGAGCTCGTCGGGCAGGTCGGCCGCCATCGAGCCCACCCCGGGGAGCACCGGGTCGGGCCGCCCCAGGAGCAGGCTCCGCGTCGCGCTCCCGCCGACGACGCCCGCGGCGGCCACCGCGGCGACCCCGCCCAGCAGCGCCGCCACGACCGGCAGCTCCCCCAGGCGCCCCGCCGCGTCGACGACCAGCACCCGCAGCACCCGGTGCGCCGTCGACTCGGCCTCGGTGTACAGGTCGACCACCCGGTGGAGCGCGGCGCAGAGCAGGCGCAGCCGGTCGGCGGCCCGCCACGGGGACCCGCGACCGTCCCGCGCCGCCTCGAGCGCGTGCCGGGCCTCGAGGGCGGTCGGGCTCAGGCCCTCGCACGCCTGCGCGGCCCGGGTGAGGAACCAGGCCGCGGCGTCGAGCCGGTCCGCCGCGTCGGTCAGCCGTCGACAGGTGAGGGCCAGCTCCTCGAGGTCGACGGCCGTCGGCCCGGGGCCACCGGCGACGCGGTAGCCGGTGCTCCAGCCCGAGGCGCTCACCGCCCTCCCGACCCGACGAGCGCGACGGCGGAACGCGGGTCCGCGTCGGCCGCCGCCACCGGCCGCAGCGTCAGCCCGATCGCCGCCCGCACCTCACGGACCAGCACCTGCGCCTCGGCCAGCGCGCCGCGGAACCGGTCCGCCGCCCCCGACTCCCACTGCACCTGGGACGCGCCGAGCAGCAACCGGTGCGCGGCCTCGACGTGGTCCAGCGCCCGGAGCACCTCGGGGGTCGCTCGCTCGATCTGCATGCCGGGACGCTACGAGCCGGCACGGTGCGTCGGCCGAGGCAGCTGTGCACGGCCGGGGCTGTGGACGGCTACGACGGGGCGCGCGGGAGCAGGGCGGCCGTCGCCACGATCGCCGCCACCAGAGCCACCGCCCGCCAGAGGTCCCCGTCCCCCAGCCGGACACCGACCAGCAGCGTCGCGACGACCGTCAGCACCTGGACCCCGACCTGCACGACCGCGACGTCGCGCAGTCCGCGTCCCACCACGGCCAGCTCGACCTGCGTCCGCCACGAGGTCCGCGCGGCGACCGCCCCGAGCCACACTGTCAGGTGCACCAGCAGCACGAGGGCCATGAGGACGCCGAGCGCCGGCGGGTCGCCCGCCAGCACCCGCGTGGCCGCGGCGGCGACGACGACCGCGGCGGTCCCGACACCGGGCTGCAGGACGGTCGCGGTGACCAGCGCGACGAGCGCGCCGACCAGGAGCCAGTGCGCCCGCGGCCCGGGACCGACGAACGCCACGACGAGAGTCCCGGCCGCGAGCAGCGCGAGCACCCCGCGGAGCATCCACGCGGGCACGGGACGGACCAGGTCGAGCGTGGCCTCGGTCATCGCGACGCCCCCGCCCGCCGCTGCGCCCGGCGGGCGAGCGCCGTGAGCGCGACGCCGGGCGCCTCCCGCCAGGTCACCAGCTCGATGTCGAGGTCGGCCAGCTCGGCCAGCCGGTCCTCGCGGGCCATCATGATCAGCCGCATCGCGAGCTTCTCGCGGTCGCCGAGCGCCCGCTCGCGCAGGGTCGGCAGGACGTCGACCGCGATCACGCGGTGCCCGGCACGCCGCCAGACCGACGCCACGAGCGCCGCCTCGTCGTCGAGGAACGTCGAGAAGAGGACGACGAGCGCGCCCGACGGGACCTGCGGCGCGCGCAGCCGACGCAGCKGGTCGCCCTCGGGTCGGGTGAGCGCCAGCGCGTGCCGGATCCGGTCCAGCTGCCGTCGGCCGCCGCCGGGGGGCAGGGGGCGACGGAGGGCGCCGAGGTCGTCGAGGCCGACGCGGTCGCCGAGGCCGAGGAACCCCTGCGCGACCGAGGCCGCGGCCTGCCGGGCCAGGTCCAGCGACGTCGGGTCCTGCGCCCGCGGCGGGATCGAGCCGCGCCAGGTCATCGGGTCGGGGCCGACGTCGTCGCGGGAGTCGACCACGAGCACCACGACCGCCTCGGCCAGCGCGTGCTCGCGGCGGACGTAGAGCTCGTGCAGGTCGGGTGCCCGACGAGCCGTGACGCGCCAGTCGATGCGGCGCAGCCGGTCACCGGGCGCGAACGGGTGCACGTCCCGCAGGCCGCCGCCCTCGCCGGGTCGTCGCGACTCGTGCGCGCCGGTCAGCCCGCGCAGGCGCGGCGGCAGCGGCAGCGCGTCGAGCGGGCGCGGCGCGGAGAGCACGAGCGCGGACCGGGAGGAGGGGGCCGACGGCTCGGACACGCTGGCGGCGCCGGGTCCGACGCCCTGCACGTCCACGGACGCGACCTGCTGCGGACCGGTGCGGACCGTGTGCACGACGAGCGGGACCGTGCGCCTGCCGTCGACGACCACCCATGCCTCGGCCACGTCGCGGGACCCGCGCCGCACGCCGAGCAGCGCGCTCCCGGGCGTCTCGACCACGACGTCGGCGCGCAGCGTCCCCGGCTGGGCCGTGGCATCGGACGCCTGGAGCCGCACGATCGGCTGCACCGCGGGCCGGCGACGCCAGTCCCGCATGCCGGCGACCAGCGGCGCGGCGCCGAGCACCGCGACGTCTGCCCGTCCCACCAGCGCGCCGACGACGACGAGCACGAGGCCGACGACGACCCCGGCGACCGCCGCCCGCGCGCGGACCCAGGTCATCCCCGGCGCGCCGTCGTCGGCCCGGGGACCCGGCTCAGCACGTCCGCGACCACGCCCTGCGGCGCCGTCCCGGTCGCCCACGCCTGCGGCGTCAGAGAGAGCCGGTGCGCGAGCGCGGGCACCGCGGCCGCCTTGACGTCCTCCGGCGTGACGAAGTCCCGGCCGGACAGCACCGCGAGCGAGCGCGCGACCAGCACCAGCGCCTGGGAGCCGCGAGGCGACGCCCCGACCTCGACCGCGTCGTGCGCCCGGGTCGCCGCCGCGAGGTCCACGCAGTAGCGCAGGATGTCGGCGTCGACCGTCACGGCCTCGACGCCGGCCTGCATCGCGCGCAGCGTGGCGGCGTCGACCACCGTCCGCACCGAGCCCATCTCCTGCCGCCGGGCCAGCCGCCGCGAGAGCACGTCGACCTCGCCGTCCCGGTCCGGGTAGCCGACCGCGATGCGGACCATGAACCGGTCGAGCTGCGCCTCCGGCAGCGGGTACGTCCCCTCGTACTCCACCGGGTTCGACGTGGCGACGACGTGGAACGGGTCCGGCAGCGGATAGGTCTCGCCGTCGACCGTGACCTGCCGCTCCGCCATGGCCTCCAGCAGCGCCGACTGCGTCTTCGGGGCGGTCCGGTTGATCTCGTCGGCCAGCAGCAGGCCCGCGAACACGGGCCCCGGCCGGAACGCGAAGCTCGCCGTGGACGGGTCGAAGACGCTGGACCCGGTGATGTCGGAGGGGAGCAGGTCGGGCGTGCACTGCACGCGCCGGAACTCCAGCCCGAGGGCGGTCGCCAGGCTGCGCGCCGCGAGCGTCTTGCCCAGTCCCGGGACGTCCTCGAACAGCACGTGCCCGCCGCCGAGGATGGCCGCGAGCGCGACCTTGAGGGGTTCGTGCATGCCGACGACGAGCGTCGAGACCTCGTCGAGGACAGCGCCCCCGCGGTCGGCGACCTGCGCGACTGTCAGGGTGGTGTTCATGGCTGCGGGCTCCTGGGTTCGTCCGTCGGTTCGTCGGTCTGCGCGCTCCGGGTGGRCCCGAGGCGGTCGAGCACGTCGAGGGTGTGCCGCACGTCCGCGAGGGACGGCAGCGGGGACTTCGTGCGCGTCAGCGTCCTGACGGCGCGGGCGCCGAGGAGCGGCTCGGCCTCCTCCAGCGTGAGGCCGTGCCGGGCGAGCCGGTGGTGGGCGACCTCCTTGAGCCGCCGCAGCACCCGCTCGCCGACCCGGCCGTCGCGCGCCACCATCGCCCACGCCAGGTCCTGCACCTCGCCGCGGGCACCGTGCCGACGCAGGTAGTGCTCGCGGTCCCAGCCGGGGTCGGGCGTCCCGTCCACTCGCGTGAGCAGCAGCACGGCGGCGGCCCCGAGCAGCCCGACGAGCGCGGAGGCGAACAACGTCAGGCCGAAGGCCCAGCCGCCGGCGGACCCGACGGCGAAGCCCACGAGCGGGCGCCACTCGAGCCGCCTCACTCCTCGTCACCCCGCCGCGCCAGGTCGTCGGCGATCGCCGCGAGGCTCTCCCGGGCTTGCGCGACGTCGTCCCTGGTCAGCCGATGCTCGGAGTACCGCGCCGCGAGGTACAGCTCGAGCAGGTGACGCGTGGCCCCCGGGTCGGCCCGGGTGGCGTCGAGGACCTCCACCGTGAACTCCGTGGCCGTCTGCGCCCGGTCGCGCACCAGCCCGCTGCGGCCGGCCGCCGTCTCCAGCGCCACCCACGCCGCGATGACGGCATCCCCGGGCGGCACCTCGTCCTCGAGCACCTGCGACGCCCGCCGGACCCCCTCGCGCAGCGCCGGCGTCGCACTGTCCAGCACGTCCCCGTCCAGCTCGATGTCAGGGTCCATGTCGTCGGTCTCGAGGGGCATCCGCGCCTCGCGGAACCGCCGGATCCAGTTCCCCAGGATCCAGACCCCGATCACCAGGATCGCGCCGATGACGATGAGGACCAGCAGGTAGAACCACTTCTCCGCGCCGGCGGGCAGCTGGGCCGCGGCGTCCGTGCTGGCCGGCTGCGGGGTGGACGTGTTGTTCCCCGCCGTGAAGGTCGGCACGTCGAACGGGCCCTGCGACACGTTGCGCTGCGACAGCCGGAACGGCCCGGCCAGCGCCGCCCCGAGCACGGCCACGACGACGAACGCACCGACGAGCAGCCCCGCACCCGGCCTGCGCGCCTGCGTCGCCACCCTGCTCCTCGTCCTCCTGGACCGACGGGCACCGCCGGTCCGCACAGGCTACTGAGCGGGCAGCACCTGCAGGGCCTGCCGACCCACGTCCCCGCGCTCTGGGATGATGACGCCATGCCCTCTCGTGTCACGCTCGCGGATGTCACGCCCCCCATCGCCCTCGGCCCGCTCGACGGTCGCTACCGCGGTGCGGTCGCGCCGCTGGTGGACCACCTGAGCGAGGCAGCCCTGAACCGCGAGCGGGTGCACGTCGAGGTCGAGTGGCTGATCCACCTGACGCAGAACCGGGTGGTCCCGGGCGCGCCGACGCTGACGGCGGCGGACGAGCAGTACCTCCGCGACGTCGTCGCGACCTTCGGGCCGGACGAGATCGCGGAGCTCGCGGCCATCGAGAAGATCACGGTGCACGACGTCAAGGCGGTCGAGTACTTCCTCAAGAGCCGCCTGTCCGCCGCGCCCGAGGGGTCCGCGCTGCACAAGGTGGGCGAGCTCGTGCACTTCGCGTGCACCAGCGAGGACATCAACAACCTGTCGTACGCGCTGATGGTCCGGGGTGCGGTGCAGGAGGTCTGGGCGCCGGCGGCGACGGCCCTCGTCGACCAGGTCGCCGCGCTCGCGCTCGAGCTGAAGGACCAGCCGATGCTCGCGCTCACGCACGGGCAGCCGGCGACGCCGACGACGCTCGGCAAGGAGCTCGCGGTCCTCGCGCACCGGCTCCGGCGCCAGCTCACGCGCATCGCCGGCGACGAGTACCTGGGCAAGCTCAACGGCGCGACCGGCACGTACGGCGCCCACGTCGTCGCGGTCCCGGGCGCGGACTGGCCGGCGGTCAGCAAGGCGTTCGTCGAGCACCTGGGCCTGACGTGGAACCCGCTGACCACGCAGATCGAGTCGCACGACTGGCAGGCCGAGCTCTACGCCGACGTCGCCCGGTTCAACCGCGTGCTGCACAACCTGGCCACCGACGTGTGGACCTACATCTCCCGCGGCGTCTTCATCCAGATCCCCGTGGCCGGCGCGACCGGCTCCTCGACCATGCCGCACAAGGTGAACCCGATCCGGTTCGAGAACGCCGAGGCCAACCTCGAGCTGTCGAGCGCCCTGCTGGACACCCTGGCGAGCACGCTGGTCACCAGCCGCCTGCAGCGCGACCTCACCGACTCGACCACGCAGCGCAACATCGGCCCGGCGTTCGGGCACTCGCTGCTGGCCATCGACAACGTGGCCCGCGGGCTGCGCGCGCTGTGCGTCGACACGGTCCTGCTGGCGCGCGAGCTCGACGAGAACTGGGAGGTGCTGGGCGAGCCCGTCCAGTCCGCCATGCGCGCCGCGTCCGTCGCGGGAGTCACCGGCATGGAGAACCCGTACGAGCGGCTCAAGGAGCTGACCCGCGGCCGCCGTCTGACGGCGGCGGACATGCGCGAGTTCATCGGCGGCCTCGGGCTTCCCGACGACGTCGCGGCGCGCCTCGCGGAGCTCACGCCTGCCTCGTACACCGGCATCGCCCAGGATCTGGTCGCCTACCTCGACGTCTGACCCCCGCATGGCGAACGGGTGAACGCAGGGCGTCGGACGACCATCTTCTGCACGCCGGCCATGCAGATGCGAATCGCTTCGACGGGACCGCTCTCAGGGCGCCTGACCTGCATCTTCATACGGATGAGTGAACTCTCCTGGACACGGGTCCTATACGCGCTGCACAATCGTGCACCGACGCGCCTGATTCGTCCCCGTTCCTCCGCATCACCCGACTTCTTGGCAAGGATGCCCATCGTGACGCTCATGCAGAAGGCGATCACGCCAGCGCTCACCCGCGCTCACCTCACCGCGGGCCATGACCGCCTGGCGGGATATGTCGTGCGCGCCGAGGACGTCGCCTTCGCGACGACTCCGGCGCAGCTGTTCGAGGTGCACGGCCTCGGGTACGAGGGCTCGCCGTTCAGCCCGTACGACCGCTCGATCGACGTGCTGCGGTTCGAGTCGTCGCCCCAGCTCCAGTACCGCGACGTCCCCGGCTACATCCTCCCGCTGTGGTGGCTGCGCCACTCACGGATCCCCCCGGGCGCCGAGCTCGTCCGCGTCTACGACAACGGCACCTCGACCCTGCTGGCGCGCTACGGCGACGTCGGCGCCGGCTGGACCGTCACRCAGCTGGGTGCCCCCCGCCCGTCGCTCGCGTCCCTGTCGCGCTGCGTCGGCCCCGTCGCCAAGTGGCACGGCGCGTACCTCGAGGCCGACGTCGTCGACGGTGGCCACACGGTGGTCCTCGCGCTGGCCAACCCGCCCCTCGCGGAGACCGGGTTCCACCAGTCGCCGTCGGGACGCTGGTACCGGCGGGTCGCTCGCGAGGACGTCACCGAGCTGTTCGAGCTCGACCTGACGGCCCGCTGGAACGGTCTGCACGTGCGCGTCGTCGACCAGTGGCAGGACGCGCAGCGCTACGTCGTCGCCCGCATCTCGCACCTCGGCGACGACATCGAGCGGGCCGAGCGCCTGCACCTGAACCGTGTCGAGGCCGGCGTCTACGAGGGCATCGTCTACGCCGCCGAGCTCACCGACATCCAGACCAACCAGGTGGTCCCCCACACCTGGGCCCCCGGGCCTGCTGCTGCTCCCCAGCAGCAGGTGGTGCGTTCCTGAGCGCTCCACCCCGAGGGTTCCCGACCAGGGTCACGCCAACGACGCCGTGACTCTCGAGGGACGCGTGCCGGGCCTGGCCCTCCCCCCCGTCCAGGCCTGGCACGCTCTCTAGGTCAGCGCGGGGACCGGGATCGACGCCAGCTCGGCCAGGGCCGCCGCGTACGTCGTCGCGTCGCCGGCGCGGGCCGCCTCACGGGCCCGGACCGTCGGGGCGTGCAGCGCCGCGCGGGTGCGGCGACGCAGGGCACGCTCGGCCCGCTCGTCCCGGTCGGGCAGCGCGCTGAGCCCCGCCTCCAGCCCGCCCAGCACGCGGGTCCGCTCGGCGACGACCGCGGGGTTCCAGTCGCGGACCCGGCGGTCGGCCTCGTAGTCCTCGGCCGCGGCGGCGACGACGGCGTGGGCGGTCCGGACGGCGGCGTGCTCGGCGGGGGCGTGCTCGGCGACGGTGTGCAGGCTGACCAGCCGGACGCCGGGCAGGGAGCGGACGCCCGGGTCGACGTCGTGCCGCAGCGCCAGGTCCACGACGGTGAGCGAGGCCGACGACGACGCGCGGGCCACGGCGAGGGCGTCGACACCCAGCACGGCACCGGCGGCTCCGCTGCAGGCGACGACCAGGTCGACGTCGGACACCTCGGCGGCGAGGTCGGCCGAGGACGGCAGGGCGCGGACCCCGCGGGCCGCGGCGAACGCCCCCGCGCGGCCGGAGGCGGAGAACACCCGGATGTCGCCGGCGCCGCGGGCCTTGAGGGCGGCCAGCGAGGCACCAGCGTAGGAGCCGGTGCCGATGAGCACGCAGCGGACGGACGGCCAGTCGGGCAGGTGCTGCTCGGCGATGTCGAGCGCGACACCGACCACGGAACGCCCGGTGGCGCCGAGGCCGGTGCGGCTCTCGACGGTGCGCGAGACCCGGGAGGCCGCCTGGAACAGCGACTCGAGGCCCGAGGTGGTGGTGTGCTCGCGGCGGGCGCTGGTCAGCGCGCGGCGGACCTGCCCGGCGATCTCGCGCTCTCCGACGACCATCGAGTCGAGGCCGCTGGCGACGGAGAAGAGGTGCTCGGCGGCGTCGGTGCCCGCGCGGACCCGCAGGTGGCCGGAGACCTGCTCGGGCGTGTAGCCGGAGCGGCCGGCCACCGCGGTGGCTGCGGCCTCACGCACCGACGACGTGTGCTCGGCGTCGTCCACCTCGAGGTACAGCTCGAACCGGTTGCACGTCGCCAGGACGACGGCACCCGAGACGAACCTGTGCGCCGTCGAGCCCACGAGCTCGGACGCGACGGCCTGGACGTCCGAGGAGAGACGTTCCAGCACTTCGAGGTCGAGGTCGTGGTGACTGGCGGCGAGGGACAGCAGCACCACGTCCCCGAGTTAATCATCTCGACAATTGTCCGGCACAATCGAAGGCGTGAACCTTCCTTCCGCGCACCCCCTCGTCGACGGCCGCACGAAGAATTCTTCCTTGGTGCGCGCATATTCCGGCGAGCAGCCTGCGCGGCGCCCCGTCTGGTTCATGCGGCAGGCCGGACGGTCGCTCCCGGAGTACCGGGCGGCCAGGGAGGGCACCGCGATGCTCGAGGCCTGCCTGGACCCGGCGCTCGCCAGCGAGATCACCCTGCAGCCGGTGCGCCGGCACGACGTGGACGCCGCGATCTTCTTCTCCGACATCGTCGTGCCCCTCAAGCTGGCCGGCGTCGACGTGGAGATCAAGCCGGGCGTCGGGCCGGTGATGGGCTCGGCCGTCCGGACCGCCGACGACGTGGCGCGGCTGCGCGACCTGGGCCCGCTCACCGCCGAGGCCCTGCGCCCGGTGTCCGACGGGGTCGCGCTCACGGCCGACGCGCTCGGCTACACGCCGCTGATCGGCTTCGCCGGTGCGCCGTTCACGCTCGCCGCGTACCTGGTCGAGGGCGGGCCGTCGCGCGACCACCTGGCGGCCCGCACCCTCATGCACGCGGACCCGGCCACCTGGGCGGCCCTGACCGAGTGGGCGGCCGACATCACCGGCGCGTTCCTGCGGGCGCAGGTGCTGGCCGGCGCGAGCGCGACGCAGCTGTTCGACTCCTGGGCCGGCTCGCTCGGGCTCGCCGACTACACCGCGCACGTCGCCCCCGCGTCGGCCCGCGCGCTGAGCCACGTCGCCGACCTGGACGTGCGGAAGGTCCACTTCGGCACCGGCACCAGCGAGCTGCTGGGCGCCATGCGGGACGTCGGCGCGGACGTGATCGGCGTCGACTACCGGCTGCCGCTGGACGAGGCGAACCGCCGGCTGGGCGGCACGACGCCGCTGCAGGGCAACATCGACCCGGCCCTCCTCGCGGCCCCCTGGCCGGTGCTGGAGGCGCACGTCCGCGACGTCGTCGCGCGCGGCTCGGTGGCCCCCGGGCACGTGGTGAACCTGGGCCACGGTGTGCCGCCCGAGACCGACCCGACCGTCCTGACCCGCGTGGCCGAGCTGGTCCACCGGATCTGATGAGCACCCGGTGAGCACGGACGCGATCGTCGTCGGCGGCGGGATCGCGGGCCTGGTCGCGGCCCGCGAGCTGGCCCGGGCGGGGCTGCGGACGCTGGTGCTCGAGGAGCGCGACACCCCTGGTGGGGCCGTCGCCGGGCACACGGTGGCCGGCCTGCGGCTCGATGCCGGCGCGGAGTCGTTCGCCACGCGCGGCGGCACGGTCGCGGAGCTGCTGGRCCAGCTGGGGCTGGCGGGGAGCGTCCGGACGCCCGAGCCCCGCGGCTCCTGGGTCCACCTCCCGCACGGCGACGGGCCGCTGCCGCGCACGGGGTTGCTGGGCATCCCCGCGCACCCGTGGGCCGCCGACGTCCGACGCACGCTCGGGTGGGTCGGCGCCGCCCGCGCGAGCCTCGACCTGGTGCTGCCGCGCTCCGCGGACGCCACGCTCGGGGGGCTCGTCCGGCGGCGGATGGGCACGCGAGTGCTGGACCRGCTGGTGCGGCCGATCGTCGGCGGCGTGCACGCGGCCGACCCCGACGACCTCGCCRTCGACGCGGTCGCTCCGGGGCTGGCCGCCGCCCTCGGGGCCGAGCGCGGGTCGCTCGCGCGGGCGGTGCGACGGCTGCGCGCCTCGGCCCCCGCGGGCTCCGCGGTGCAGGGCATCGAGGGCGGGCTGCACGTCCTGGTCGACGCGCTCGTCGCCGACATCGAGGCCCACGACGGCACGGTGCGCACGGGCTCGACGGTCACCGGACTGACCCGGACCACGGAGGGCTGGCGGGTCGAGTCGGCCGGCCCGCAGGACGCGCCGAGGCTCGTCCTCGCGACGCCGTCGGCGGTCACCCTGCTGGACCTCGACGGGGTGGGCGAACCCGACCCCGGCGCCGCCGTCACGCTGATCACGCTGGTTCTCGACGCCCCCGCGCTCGACGCCGCACCGCGCGGCACCGGCGTGCTCGTCGCCCGCGAGGCCGCCGACGTGACCGCGAAGGCGCTCACGCACGCGACCGCCAAGTGGGCGTGGCTGGCGCAGGTCGCCGGTCCGGGCCGGCACGTGGTGCGCCTCTCGTACGGCCGCGCCGGCACGGTCACCGAGCCCGACGTCGACCTGGCGCTGCGCGACGCGGCGACGCTGCTGGGCGTGCCGCTGACGAGGGACCAGCTGGTGGGCCACGCGGCGGTCCGGTGGACGCAGGCGCTCCCCCGGCCGAGCGCCGCGCACCAGGCCGTCGTGCGTGCGGTCCGCGACGCCGTGGCCGACCGGGACGGGGTCGTGGTGTGCGGTGCCTGGGTGGCGGGCAACGGGCTCGCGTCCGTGGTGCCGGATGCCCGCGCGGCCGCCCGGTCCCTGCTCTGAGACATTTGCTCGCGCATTTTCTGACAACGCGTCGGCAAGCGGTGCAAGAATGCCGTCGGTCACATTGTCCCGCACTATTTTCTGACAGATTGTCACGACCCCGTCACGGCAATTCGCGCACTTCGACATCCCCGCGCGAGAGGGGGAGACTGACGGCATGCCTCAGCACGTGCGCGTCGGGACCCGTGCGAGCGCGCTCGCGCTCACGCAGACCGGCCACGTGGTCGACGCCCTCGCCATCCTCGGGCGCGGCGACCTCACCCTCGAGACCGTCCACGTCCGCACGGACGGCGACCGCCTGACCGGTTCGCTGCAGAGCCTGGGCGGCACCGGCGTCTTCGTGACCGCCCTGCGGGACGCGCTGCTGGACGGCCGCTGCGACGTCGCCGTCCACTCGCTCAAGGACCTGCCGACCGGCGACCCCGACGGGCTGCTGCTCGGCGCCGTCCCCCCGCGCGAGGACCCGGCCGACGCCCTGTGCGCCCGCGACCGGCTGACGCTGGACCTGCTGCCCTCGGGCGCGCTGATCGGCACGGGCTCCCCGCGCCGCGCCGCGCAGCTGCTCGCCGCGCGCCCAGACGTCGTCGTCGTCGACATCCGCGGCAACGTCGACACCCGGCTCGGTCGCGTCGCGGGCTCGACCACCGGGCYCGGCGACCTCGACGCGGTGGTGCTCGCCCGCGCCGGCCTGGCCCGGCTCGGGCGGCTCGACGCCGTGACGGAGGTCTTCACGCCCGAGGTCATGGCGCCGGCCCCCGGGCAGGGCGCGCTGGCGGTCGAGGTGCGCGCCGACCTGGCGCCCGGAGACCCGCTGGCCGCGGCGCTGCGTGCCCTCGACCACCGCCCGACCCGCCTCGCGGTCGTCGCCGAACGGGCGTTGCTCGGCCGCCTCGAGGCCGGCTGCGCGGCGCCGATCGGCGCGTGGGGGCAGCTGGCCGACGACGGCCGGACGTTGCACCTCGATGCGGTGGTCGCGCGGCCCGACGGTGGAGCAACCCTGCGCCGGGGCATCAGCACCGGCCTGGGCACCGACAGCGCCGACGACGCGCATCGCCTCGGCGTCGAGCTGGCCGACGTCCTGCTGGCCGACGGCGCCGCCGACCTCGCCGAGCTCGGGGCGGTCCGATGAGCGCGCCGCCCACGCTGCCCCTGGCGGGGTGGCGCGTCCTGGTCCCCCGACCGGTCGCCGGTCGCAGTCC
>NZ_JBFULZ010000058.1:0-21427 GCF_054049635.1 Cellulomonas sp. P5_C6
GTGCACTCCCACACCTGGTACGCCAACCTGGGCGGCCACCTGGCCGGCCTGCTGCACGGCCTGCCCCACGTGGTCAGCGCGCACAGCCTCGAGCCGCTGCGGCCGTGGAAGGCCGAGCAGCTGGGCGGCGGCTACGCCCTGTCGAGCTGGGCGGAGAAGACCGCGTACGAGGGTGCGGCGGCCGTGATCGCGGTGAGCGGGGGCATGCGCGACGACATCCTGCGCGCGTACCCCAAGGTCGACCCGGCGCTGGTCAAGGTGGTGCACAACGGCATCGACCTGGACCAGTGGCAGCGACCGACCGACGACGAGGCGGTCGCCCGGGCCGACGCGACCGTGCGTGCGCTGGGCATCGACCCGTCCCGGCCCGCCGTGGTGTTCGTCGGCCGGATCACCCGGCAGAAGGGCCTGCCGTACTTCCTGCGCGCCGCCGAGCTGCTGCCGCCGGACGTCCAGGTGGTGCTCTGCGCCGGCGCGCCCGACACCCCGGCGATCATGGCCGAGGTCACGGGCCTGGTCGACCAGCTGCGGACCAAGCGGTCGGGCGTGGTGTGGATCGAGCAGATGCTGCCCCGCGACGAGCTCATCGCCGTCCTCATGCACGGCACCGTGTTCGCGTGCCCGTCGATCTACGAGCCCCTGGGCATCGTCAACCTCGAGGCGATGGCCGTGGGGCTGCCGGTCGTCGGGACGGCCACGGGCGGCATCCCCGAGGTCATCGACGACGGCGTGACGGGTCGGCTGGTGCCGATCGACCAGCTGCAGGACGGCACGGGGACCCCGGTGGACCCGGACCGGTTCGTCGCGGACCTGGCGGCGGCCTTCACGGACGTGCTCGCCAACACCGCCCGGACCGCGGAGTGGGGGATCGCGTCGCGCCGGCGGGTCGAGGACCACTTCACGTGGGAGGCGATCGCCGAGCGGACGCTCGAGGTGTACAGGGGGGCGTTGGCCTGACTGGCCCAGGGGCGTTGGCCTGACGGGGGCTCCGGCCTACGGGCTGAGCTGGGACGACGCCGCCGCCATCGCCCGACGGGCCATGCGGTCGACCTCGCGCAGCGCCGTGGAGCGCTGGTCGGCCTGCCACAGGTTCACCGCCGCGCCGTCGTCCTGGGTGGCCAGCGCGACGATGGCGCGCAGCCGTGCGGCGCTGGCCAGCACGCGGACCCGGCGGCCGTCGAGCCCGTCCGGCAGCCGCCAGGCGGGTAGCTCGAGCTCGCGCAGCGCGGCGACCGTCTCGGCCGCGTCGGGCCGCCAGCGGGCGACGTCGAGCTTCACCAGCGCCTCCGTCGCCTGCAGCAGCCCCTGGCGCAGCTCACGCTCGGCGTCCTGGAGCGTCCCGGTCCGGGCGTGTGCCGCGTGCCGCCAGTCGGGGACGTCCGAGACCTCCCACGTGACCAGGTGCCCGGGCTCGAGGTCGGAGCCGAAGCGCTCGACGACGGGCACGGCCACGAGGCACGCGGTCGGGGTGCGGACGAGCACGGCCTCGCCGGCCTCCGTCGCGGCCGAGCTCACCGCCGCGGGCGTCGGCCCCGGGTCGCCCGGCACGGGCAGGACGGCCGCCACGTCGCGCGGTGAACCCGCGCACGCGTCCAGCAGCGTGCCCAGCGGCTCGTCGGTGATGTCGTCGCGCAGGGGGTCGTCCGCGGCCGGCCGGCGCTGGACCGTGTGCGGCTCGTCGTCGGACTGCACGGCGTCGACGAGCACGGAGCGATCGGCCTTGTCGTCCGACAGCCACAGGGCGAGCAGCACGGAGCGGGGGAGCTCCAGGATGAGGTCCACCGGACAACCGTAGATCGTGACCCAATGCACGGCCGAGCGGCCCGTCGCAGCCCGCCCACGTGCGGCTCGACGGTTAGGGTCGTGCCCATGACCGACGTGCTCGACCTGCAGGCCGTGACGATCCGCCGGGGAACGACGACGATCCTCGACGAGGTGACGTGGACGGTCCGCGAGGGTGAGCGGTGGGTGGTGCTCGGCCGCAACGGCGCCGGCAAGACCACGCTGCTCCAGGTGGCCTCGGGACGCATGCACCCGAGCAGCGGGACCGCGGACCTGCTGGGCTCGCGGATGGGCCGGGTCGACGTCTTCGAGCTGCGCCCCCGCATCGGCCTGTCGAGCGCGTCGCTGGCGGACCGGATCCCGGCGGGTGAGCGGGTGAAGGACGTCGTGCTCACCGCCGCGTACGGCGTGACGGGCCGCTGGCGCGAGGAGTACGAGTCGCTGGACGAGTCGCGCGCCACGGACCTGCTCGCCGCCTTCGGGGTGGCGCACCTGTCCGACCGGTACTTCGGGACCCTGTCCGAGGGCGAGCGCAAGCGCGTGCAGATCGCCCGCTCATTGATGACCGACCCCGAGCTGCTGCTGCTCGACGAGCCGGCCGCCGGGCTGGACCTCGGCGGCCGCGAGGAGCTCGTCGCGGCGCTGGCGGAGCTGGCGGCCGACCGCCGCTCGCCGGTGCTGGTGCTGGTCACGCACCACGTCGAGGAGATCCCGCCCGGCTTCACGCACATCCTGCTGCTGCGCGAGGGCAAGGCGTTCGCGCAGGGGCCGATCGACCAGGTGCTCACGCCGGAGACGCTCTCGGRCGCCTTCGACCTGCCGCTGGTCGTCGACAGGATCGGCGGCCGTTGGGCCGCTCGGGCGGACTCGTCACAGGGTTGAGGTTGCGCCAACCCTTCGCAAAGAAACAGCCTAGTATCGATGGGGACGCGGGATCCATCGACGGACTCCGCCCCGACCGAGGGAGTGGGCCCCGATGGGTTGGCTGTGGTGGATCGGTGCGGCGCTCGTGCTGGGCATCCTCGAGATGCTCTCGCTCGACCTGGTGCTCATCATGTTCGCCGGCGGAGCCTTGGCGGGAGCCGCCGCCTACGGGCTCGGCGCCCCGGTCGGCGTCCAGATCATCGTGGCGGCCTTGACCTCGGTGGTCCTGCTGGCCACGCTGCGGCCCTTCCTGCTCAAGCGCCTGCGTGAGCGCACCCCGCTGATCGAGACGAACTCGGCCGCGCTCGTCGGACAGGAGGCGGTCGTCGTCTCCACCGTCACCGTCGAGGGGGGCCGCGTGAAGCTCAACGGCGAGGTGTGGAGCGCGCGCGTCGACGTCGCGCAGGCGATCCCGCCGGGCACCGAGGTGCGCGTCTCGCGCATCGACGGCGCGACCGCGGTCGTCGCGCCCGTCGCGGGCCTCTGACGCAGACCCCATCGACGTTCGACCCGCGGGCAGCGAGTCCGCGCCAATTCAGGAGGCTTGATGTTCTTGGACAACGTTGGCTCGGGCACGATCGCCGCCTACATCGTCGGCGCTCTGATCCTGCTGTTCGTCATCACCGCCCTGGTGCGGGCGGTGCGGATCGTGCCGCAGGCGACCGCGGTGGTCGTCGAGCGGCTCGGGCGGTACTCACGGACGCTGGACGCCGGCCTGCACCTGCTCATCCCGTTCGTCGACCGGGTGCGCGCGAGCGTCGACCTGCGCGAGCAGGTGGTGTCCTTCCCGCCGCAGCCCGTGATCACGTCCGACAACCTCGTGGTCAGCATCGACACCGTCATCTACTTCCAGGTGACCGAGCCGAAGTCGGCGGTCTACGAGATCGCCAACTACATCCAGGGCATCGAGCAGCTCACGGTCACGACCCTGCGCAACGTCGTCGGCTCGATGGACCTCGAGCAGACGCTGACCAGCCGCGACCAGATCAACGGCCAGCTGCGCGGCGTGCTCGACGAGGCGACCGGCAAGTGGGGCGTGCGCGTCAACCGCGTCGAGCTCAAGTCGATCGACCCGCCCGAGAGCATCAAGGGTTCGATGGAGCAGCAGATGCGCGCGGAGCGTGACCGTCGCGCCACGATCCTCACGGCCGAGGGCATCAAGCAGTCGCAGATCCTCACGGCCGAGGGGCAGAAGCAGGCAGCGATCCTCACGGCCGAGGGCAACGCCCAGGCCGCGATCCTCAACGCCGAGGGCGAGGCACGCGCCATCCTGCAGGTGTTCGACGCCGTGCACCGCGGCGACGCCGACCCCAAGCTGCTGGCCTACCAGTACCTGCAGATGCTGCCGAAGATCGCGGCGACCCCGTCGAACAAGATGTGGTTCCTGCCGTCCGAGCTGACCAGCGCGCTGGGGGTGTTCGCCAAGGGCTTCGGCGGCGCGTTCACGCCCGACGACAGCGGGCGCCCCGCCGGTACCTCGCCGCTCGGCGACGACCTGCCGCCGACGACGCTCACGGACCCGGCGGTGGCGCTGGCCGAGGCGCGGCGCGAGTCGGCGGCGGCGACGGCTGACGCGACCAGCTCGGGGACGCTGAGCGGGCGCCCGTTCGACCCGGGCGTCGAGCTGGGCCAGCGGCCCGGCAGGGGAGCGGTGCCGCCACGCGCGGCGCAGCCGCCCGAGCCGCCTCAGGACGCCCCCGGGGCGTGACGGGAAGGGGCCGGGTCGTTCGTCGACCCGGCCCTCACTCGTTCGTGGGGGGGCGTTCGCTCACAGCGAACATGGGTCGAGAACTTCCGGAGTGAGTGCTCACTCAGTTACCCTCGCCGGATGGAGATGGTCACCGGTGCCGTACGCGCGGGTCGGGCCGCGCCGTTGCCGCCCGACGAGCGCCGCGCCGCGATCCTGCTGGCCGTGCGACCCGTGCTGCTGGCCCGTGGTGCCGCGGTCACGTCGCGCGAGCTCGCCGAGGCCGCCGGAGTGGCGGAGGGGACGCTCTTCCGGGTGTTCACCGACAAGGTGACGCTCATCCGCGAGGCCGTGCTCGCCGCGGTCGACCCGGCGGACTCGATCCCGGAGATCGCGGCGATCGACCGGACGCTCCCGCTGCGCGACAAGCTGCTCCTCCTGATGACCCAGGCGCAGGCCCACGTGGGCGACGCGATGCGCTGGATGGGCCTGCTGCACGAGGTCGGGCGGCTGGAGCCCGCCGGGCCGACCCCGGAGAACCGCGAGGCCGCGATCCGGCAGTGGGGACTGCGGCAGCAGGCGGGGACCGCCGCGGTGACGGCGGTGGTCGCGGAGCTCCTGGAGCCCGACATCGGCGCGCTGCGCCTTCCCGTCGCCGACGTCATCGACCTGTTTAACACCGTGCTGATCGGAGCGACGATGCGTACCGTCGACGCCGCTCGCCGGGGGCTCGACACCGGACCGCCGGACCCGGAGAAGCTGGTCGACCTCATCCTCCACGGCGTCCTCGCCCCCACCCCGACCGACAGGAGCTCATGATGCTGATCAAGCTGCTCAGGGAGCATCTCAAGCCGTACCAGGGTGCGGTGGTCGCGGTGGTCGTGCTGCAGCTGGTGCAGACGATGGCCACCCTGTACCTGCCCAGCCTCAACGCCCGGATCATCGACGACGGTGTGGTGAAGGGGGACACGACCGAGATCCTGCGCCTCGGCGGCATCATGCTCGCCGTGAGCTTCGTCCAGGTGATCGCCGCGATCATCGCCGTCTACTACGGCTCCCGGACCGCCATGGCGTTCGGGCGTGACGTGCGCGAGCGGCTGTTCGGTCAGGTGCAGACGTTCTCGGCGCAGGAGGTGGCCAAGTTCGGGGCGCCGACGCTCATCACGCGCACGACGAACGACGTCCAGCAGGTGCAGATGGTCACGATGATGACCTTCACGATGATGATCATGGCGCCGATCATGCTGGTCGGCGGCGTGATCATGGCGATGCGCGAGGACGTGGTCCTGTCCGGCATCCTGCTGGTCTCCGTGCCGGTGCTCGGCCTGATCATCGGCCTGATCATCTCGCGGATGGTCCCGTACTTCCGGTCGATGCAGAAGCGGATCGACGGGATCAACCGGGTGCTGCGCGAGCAGATCGCCGGCGTGCGCGTGGTCCGCGCCTTCGTCCGCGAGCGCCGCGAGTCGCAGCGGTTCGACGGCGCGAACGCGGACCTCTACGACACGTCGCTGCGCGTCGGCAAGCTCATGGCGCTGATGTTCCCGTCGGTCATGGTCGTGCTCAACGTCACGAGCGTCGCGGTGCTCTGGTTCGGCGCGTACCGCGTGGACTCGGGCGCCATGCAGATCGGCCAGCTCACGGCGTTCCTGTCGTACATCGCCTACATCCTGATCGCGGTCATGATGTCGACGATGATGTTCGTGATGGTCCCGCGTGCCGTCGTCTCGTCGGAGCGCATCGGTGAGGTGCTCACGACCGACACGTCCGTCGTCCCGTCGCAGCACCCCGTCGGGCTCACGGGCAACCGGCCCGGCCTGCTGGAGCTGCGGGGTGTCGAGTTCCGGTACCCGGGCGCCGAGCGCTCGGTGCTGCACGGCGTCGACCTGGTCGCGGAGCCCGGCAGGACCACCGCGATCATCGGCTCCACCGGTTCGGGCAAGACGACCCTGGTGAACCTGATCCCGCGGCTGTTCGACGTGACCGGCGGCTCGGTGCTGCTCGACGGCGTCGACGTGCGCGACCTCGACCCGGACCAGCTGTGGACGCAGATCGGCCTGGTCCCGCAGAAGCCGTACCTGTTCGCCGGGACGGTGCGGTCGAACCTGGAGTACGGCAAGCCCGGGGCGTCCGACGAGGAGCTGTGGCACGCGCTCGAGGTCGCGCAGGCCCGCCCGTTCGTCGAGGCGCTGGCCGAGGGGCTCGACGCCCCGATCTCGCAGGGCGGCACCAACGTGTCCGGTGGGCAGCGACAACGGCTCGCCATCGCGCGCGCGCTCGTGCGCAAGCCGTCCGTGTTCCTGTTCGACGACTCGTTCTCCGCGCTCGACTACGCCACGGACGCGGCGCTGCGCGCGGCGCTCGTGCCCGAGACGCGGGACGCGACCGTGCTGGTCGTCGCGCAACGGGTGGCCACCATCCGGCACGCGGACTCGATCGTCGTGATGGAGGACGGCCTGGTGGTCGGTGTGGGCACCCACAGCGAGCTGCTGGAGTCGTCGGAGACCTACCGGGAGATCGTGTACTCGCAGGTCAGCGTGGAGGAGGCGGCATGAGCACCGACGAGCGCCAGGCACCCGCACAGCGGATGCCCCCGCAGCGCCGCGGCCCCGGGGGCGGCGGTCCCATGATGAACATGGGCATGCCCGGGGAGAAGTCGATGAACTTCCGCGGGTCCGCCCGGCGGTTCCTGGGCGAGATGCGCGGCGAGCGCTGGCCCATGGTGGCGATCATCGCGATGGGCACGGCATCGGTGGTCCTGGCGGTCATCGGACCCAAGCTGCTGGGCAACGCGACGAACGTCATCTTCGCCGGCGTGATCGGCAAGCAGCTCCCGGCCGGGAGCACCAACGCCCAGGCGGTCGACGCCCTGCGGGCCGCGGGTCAGACGTCACAGGCCAACATCGTCGAGTCGTCGGGCGCGGTGCCCGGAGTCGGGATCGACTTCACGCACCTGCGCAACATCCTGCTGGTCGTCCTCGCGATCTACCTGGGCTCGTTCCTGTTCGGGTGGCTGCAGGGCCGCATGACGGCCGTCGTCGTGCAGCGCGTGGTCTACCAGATGCGTCAGCGGGTCGAGGCGAAGCTGTCCCGGCTGCCCCTGAAGTACCACGACGGCCAGCCGCGCGGCGAGCTGCTCAGCCGCGTCACCAACGACATCGACAACGTCGCCCAGACGCTGCAGCAGACGCTCTCGCAGCTGATCACCTCGGTGCTGACGGTCGTCGGCGTGCTCGTGATGATGTTCGTGATCTCGCCCCTGCTCGCGGTGATCGCGCTGGTCACCGTGCCGCTGTCCATCTGGATCGCGGGGGCGATCGCCAAGCGCTCCCGCCCGCAGTTCATGAAGCAGTGGGCCGTGACCGGCCAGCTCAACGCCCACATCGAGGAGATGTACACGGGCCACTCGCTGGTCACCGTCTTCGGTCGCCAGAAGGAGTCGGCGCAGACGTTCGCGGAGCGCAACCAGAGCCTCTACGAGTCGAGCTTCAAGGCGCAGTTCATCTCGGGGATCATCCAGCCGGCGCTCGGGTTCGTGGCCAACCTGAACTACGTGATCGTCGCGGTCGTGGGTGGCCTGCAGGTGGCGTCGGGCACCCTGACGCTCGGCAGCGTGCAGGCGTTCATCCAGTACAGCCGCCAGTTCACCCAGCCGATCACCCAGATCGCGTCCATGGCGAACCTGCTGCAGTCGGGCGTCGCCTCGGCCGAGCGGGTGTTCGAGCTGCTCGACGCCGAGGAGCAGGAGCCCGACCCGGTCGAGCCCGTGCAGCCGGTCCAGCCGCTCCAGGGCCGTGTCGCGTTCGAGAACGTGGCGTTCAGCTACTCGCCGGAGAAGCCGCTGATCCGGGACCTGTCCCTGGTGGCCGAGCCGGGTCAGACGATCGCGATCGTCGGACCGACCGGCGCCGGCAAGACGACCTTGGTCAACCTCCTGATGCGCTTCTACGAGGTCGACGACGGCCGGATCACGCTGGACGGCGTCGACGTGCGGGACATGACCCGCGACGCGCTGCGCTCGCAGATGGGCATGGTGCTGCAGGACACGTGGCTCTTCGGCGGCACGCTCGCGGAGAACATCGCGTACGGCGTCGAGCACGCGACGCAGGACGAGATCGTCGAGGCCGCGGTGGCGACCCACGTCGACCGCTTCGTGCGCACGCTGCCCGACGGGTACGAGACCAAGGTCGACGACGAGGGTGCGAACGTCTCGGCGGGGGAGAAGCAGCTGCTCACCATCGCCCGCGCATTCCTGGCCGACCCGGCGATCCTCATCCTCGACGAGGCCACGTCGTCCGTGGACACCCGCACCGAGGTGCTGGTCCAGCAGGCGATGAACGCGCTGCGGCACGGACGGACGTCGTTCGTCATTGCGCACCGGCTGTCCACCATCCGCGACGCCGACACCATCCTGGTGATGGAGGCCGGCGCGATCGTGGAGCAGGGCTCGCACGACGAGCTCCTCGCGGCCGGCGGCGCGTACGCGCGGCTCTACGCGAGCCAGTTCGCGGCTGCGGTGGCGCCCGTGGACTGAGTTGCCCTGTCATCACGCCCTCTTATGCGCGTAATGTCCGCAATGTCTGATTGCGCAGGCAGTGCCAACGGGGGTGCGCGTGGAGAAGCCGAAGCCCAAGCCTGACGTTCTCGAGCTACGTGTCCATGGTGTCGGCAACACCCCGCCGCAGGGAATGCTCGGTGTGGACGCAGACAAGGTTTCGCGTACGCAGGGCGATGACCTCGCCAGCTTCTGGGAGACCAAGGACCAGCACGCGGCCGAGGAGCGCGGTGAACTGTCCGATTCGGACGGGACACCGCGCCGACACATCGAGGCGTATTCGTGGGGTTCCCTCGCGCGTGCGGGCTCACTTCCTGGGCTCGGCCTCGTTGCAGGCTTCGGGCAGGCGGTGATCCGGGCCGGCTGGACCTTCCTGATCCCGCTCGGCATCGCCAACGCGGCGTACTGGGCCCGGAAGCTGCCCGAGGACGTTCACGTCGGACCGGGACCCGACCCCAGCCCGGGCAAGGCACCCGCTCCCTACGGCGCGGCCGCAGTTCGCCTCTTCTGCTTGCTGCTGTCGCTCTTGATCGTGGCCACATTCACCGTCGCCTCAGTGGACGTCGTGGGCACCCAATGCTTCGGCGAGCGAGTGCCCGCCACCGACCCAAAGCACCCGACCGATCCGCACACCGTCTCGCGATCGGTGTGTTCGCATCTGCCGTCGGTAGTCCGTTCGATGGCCGGCTCGAGTGACGGGGTTCGAATCGCGACATTCGCCCTTGTGCCGGTCTCCGTGCTCCTGCTCCTGATGGTCATCGCGTGGAGCGGCCGGGTCCGGTTCGACCAGCGGGTTTCTCTGACCCGCGCTGTTCGGGGCGGGACGAGCGCGGTGCCGCGCTGGCGCGGAGTACCCGTGATGGCGCGGACGGGCTTCTGGCGCACGGCGACGAACAGTGGCAAGGATGCGTCCCTCCACGCAGCCGCTGGCTTTGCACTGGTCACAGGCATCCTCGTGTACCAACGAGTGCAAGGGGACCCGCTGTCGGACGGGCTGGCGCTCGCCTGGACGCTGGGTGGGATCGCTGCAGCGGTACTCCTGGTCGGAGTCGCGCTCCGGGTGGCGGCAAAGAGCTCCGGCGCCCCCGATGTCGACGATGGACCTGGGCGTGCGCCGGTCGCCGGCGGTGAGTCCCCCCTGAACGCAAAGGTGGACACGGCCGCCTCGGTGCGTGCACGTGCGTGGGTCGTCGTCAGTTCCGTGGTGAGGCGATCCGTGTTGCCGCACGGCCTGCTGTTGTGGGGCTCGGTCGTCCTGTTGGGGGCGGTGCTCATCGGTGTCGGGCTTTCTGGCAACTATCTCGCCCATCCCGGATCGCCCTCACTCGCGCCGGTGTCTCTCGCCTCCGATGCGATCGTCACGATGATCGTCGGACTTCTCGTGCTCCTCTGTGTCGTAGGCATTGGCTTGCGGCGCGCGGTTGGCGGCGTTGTCTGGATGGCACTCGTCAGCGTCATCGTCGTTGCGGGGGTTGCCGCCGCGATATTCAGGCTGAACAGACAGAACTGGCCGGCCGGCATTTTCGCCGGTGTCGCGATCGGTGCCGCCGCCATCTTGGTGTTCACCGTGCTCACGGTCGACAAGGACGCGTCTGACCGAAGGAACTCCGGCTGGGCGGGGAAGGCCCCCGCTGTCTTCATGACGCTCGCGGCCGGGCTCGCACTGGTTCTGAGCAGTCTCGTGGGCGTGGGGCTCCCGGCGCTGCTCGACGCCCCGGCGAAGTCAGACTGCACGACGCAATGCTCCGCCCCGAGCACGCCGCCGGCAGCAATTGCCACGCCTCGCGGTGACGAGGTCTCGCTCATCGGGACCCATCATGTGCTGGTCGTACCAACCATCTTCACTGCCTTCGGTTGGGCGACCCTCGCGGTCCTCGCCGGACTCGTCGTCATCGCGATCGCAGTTGTGTGGAGAGGGATGACGGCTGGTGACATCCCGGTGAGACCCCGCGGGACGTACTTGGGGGTTGGACTGCTCAGCGAGGCCGGCGCAGACATCGTGCTCAGCGCCAGGCGTGCGGCGGCGATGGCGCAGCGTGCCGAGATTGTCGTCGGCGCCCTCGCCGCCCTGCTCGGGGGCGCGCTCGTCTTCGCGTTCGGGACCTCACTCGTCGTGGCTGCGACGAAACCCTCATCGTCGAATGTGCTGAGCTGTCGTGCCGCCTGTGAAAACAACTCCCTCAGGGCTGTCGTTGCAGGGCTCCTCCTTGCGGTGCTGGCCGGGGTTGCCAGCAACGTCGTGGGGGGCACTCACAAGGCGGCCAATCGACCATGGGGATTTCTCTGGGATCTGCAGTGCTTCCTTCCTCGGGCGGCTCATCCGTTCGGTCCGCCTTGCTATTCCGAACGAGTCGTTCCTGAACTACGGCGACGAATCGACGACTGGCTCGAGAGCGAGCGCGCCGATGACAAGCCGCGACGCGCGCGCGAGCAGGATGAGAACAAGCGGGTGGTGATCTCGGCTCACAGCATGGGTGTCGTGCTGGCGATCTCGACGCTGTTTGCGAGATGGGACGGCGCGCAGACCGACGAGGACGGGAACGTGACCTGGCCGTGGGCCGATTCGCGAATCTCGCTGCTGACCTATGGCACCCAACTCAGGCCATACTTCGGTCGATTCTTTCCAGAGCTACTCGGCCCCAGGGTCATCGGGAACCGACCGAGCCTGCGACCGAGAATGTGGAGTCCCGACCCGTGGAGCATGGACCCAGACGCAAAGTCGTCGCCGTCCGACGAGACTGCTGGCGACCAGTACACGCTGCTTGAGTCACTCGGGGGGCGATCGAAGCCGCGTTGGATCAGCCTGTGGCGTCGTACGGACTTCGCGGGCTTCCCTATCGATGCGTACACGATTGGTCCGCCGCGGCTCGGCGAAGAAGGGCCGGATGCCGACAAGGAGTCCATCCCTGGTCGGAGTCCGACCGTGCCGATCGACCGGATGGCCGACGAGTACGACGAGCAGACCTACATGTTCGTCGCGGCGCGCCACTCCGGATACCCGCAGTCCGCGGCATACGAACGGGCTATTCGAGATCTCACCCGAGGCGACTGACCCCGGGCGCTCGACCCGTACGCTCGGCGTCATGCCGACCCTGCCCGACGCCGAGCGCACCGGGTTCCACCGCGACCGGATGACGATCGCGTTCTACAGCGGCTTCGCCGTGTGGGGCTGGCTCCTGTACAGCTTCAACCCGAGCGTGCCGCTCCTGGCCGACGAGCTCGGCATCTCCGACGCGCAGGCGGGGCTGCACGGGACGGCCATGGCCGCCGGCGGGATCATCGCCGCGTTCGTCGCCCCGCGGCTGGTCCGCGGCAGGGGCCGCCGCGCCGCGATCCTGCTCGCGTGCGTGCTGGTGTCCGTCGGCGCGTCGGGGCTCGTGGCCGCACCGGCGCTCGGCTGGAGCCTGCTGTCGATGGTCGTGCTCTCGCTCGGCGGGAACGTCCTGGTCAGCGCGGCGCAGGCAGGCCTCGCGATGCGGCACGGCAGCAAGGCCTCGGCCGCGCTCACCGAGGGGAACGGCGTCGGCTCCACGGTCGGGCTGGTCGGCCCGCTGGCTGTCGGCGTCTGCGTCGCGGTCGGGTGGGGGTGGCGGCCGGCGGTGCTGGTGACGGTCGCGCTCGCGCTGGTCACCGTGGTCCTCGTCTCCCGCATCCCCGTCGGCGGCGCCATGACTCCGGCGCGGGCCGCGGGCGATCCTCCGCCCGCCCCGCGACCCGTGCGGACGGGGAGCCGGGTACCCGCCTGGTGCTTCCTGGTCTGCCTGGTGGCCGGGATCTCGCTGGAGTTCGCGACGACCTACTGGTCGACCAGCCTGATCCTGCAGCAGACCGGCGCCGGGGCCGGAATCGCCGCCGCAGCGACCGCCGGGCTGGTGGCGGGCATGTCTGCCGTCCGGTTCGTCGTCGGGCCGCTCTCGCTGCGGGTCGCGCCGACCACGCTGCTGGCCGTCGCCTTCGTCGTGGCTATCGGCGGCTGGGCGATCCTGTGGACGGCGTCCACCCCGGCGATGGCGATGGTCGGCCTGGTGGTCGCCGGGTTCGGGTACGGCGCGCAGTACCCCTTGTCCGTCTCCCTGCTGCTGGCCACGGCCCCCGGCCGCGCCGACGCCACGCAGGCCCGGGCGACCCTCGTCGGCAGCCTGGCGGTCGGGGTGGCCCCGTTCGCGCTCGGAGCGCTCGCCGACTCCGTCGGCACCCACGACGCGTTCCTCGTCGTGCCCGTCGTGGCACTGGTCGGGGTGGCGGCCGCCGTGGTCGGGGGGCGGGCCACCCGCGGGACGATCGTGCCGGTGATCGAGCTCGAGCGCGGCGTGGCGGMGGATCGATAACGTTTTCGTCCGTGGCAGGCTGGCGCCCATGTCCACGTTGCAGCACCGGCGCGCCGATGCCGTCGTCACGGTCCTCGGCGCCGACGGCCGACCGCTCGCCGACACCGACGTGGTCGTCGGGCAGGAGCGGCACGCGTTCCTGTTCGGGAACATCGGGTTCGACTTCCTCGACGCCGACGGCGGTCCTGCGCCGCTGGCCGACCTCTGGTTCGACGTGTTCAACGCCGCGACCCTGCCGTTCTACTGGGGCACCTTCGAGCCCGTCCGTGGACAGCCCGACACCGCACGGCTGATGCGGGCGGCCCGCTGGTTCRCCGACCGCGGCGTTGTCGTCAAGGGTCATCCGCTCGCCTGGCACACCGTCGGCGCACCCTGGCTGCTGGACCTCACCACGGACGAGATCGCCGATGCCCAGGACGCGCGGATCCGCCGCGAGGTGGCGGACTTCGCCGGGGTGATCGACACCTGGGACGTGATCAACGAGGTCGTGATCATGCCGGTGTTCGACAAGGAGCCCAACGGCCTCACGCGGCTGGCGTGGGACCGGGGGCGCATCCCCACCGTCCGGCTGGCGTTCGACGCCGCGCGGCAGACCAACCCGTCGGCGACCCTGCTGCTCAACGACTTCGACATGTCGACCGCCTACGAGTGCCTCATCGAGGGCGTGCTGGAGGCGGGCATCCAGGTCGACGCGATCGGCCTGCAGAGCCACATGCATCAGGGGTACTGGGGCGAGGAGAAGACGCTCGCGATCCTCGACAGGTTCGCGCGGTTCGGCCTCCCGCTGCACCTCACCGAGACCACGCTGGTGTCCGGCGACCTCATGCCGGCGGACATCGAGGACCTCAACGACCACCAGGTCCCGTCGTGGCCCTCGACACCCGAGGGCGAGGCGCGGCAGGCCGACGAGATCGAGCGGCACTACCGGACCCTGCTGGGCCACCCCGCGGTCCAGGCGGCGACGTACTGGGGGATCGCCGACGAGGGTGCGTGGCTGGGCGCCCCGGCCGGTCTGGTCCGCGTCGACGGCACCCCGAAGCCCGCGTACGACGCCCTGCGGCGGCTGGTGAAGGACGAGTGGTGGCTGGCGCCGACGACCCTGCGGACCTCCTCGTCCGGGCGGGTGCCGGTCAGCGGGTTCCGCGGGGCGTACTCGGTGGAGGGCGTCCCGTTCGCGCTCGGGCAGGACCGGGAGGTCGTCGTCCGGCTGGAAGGATGAGCGCGTGCCCGTGCCCTCGCTCCAGCCCGTCACYGACCCCGCCGACGAACGGCTCGCCGACTACGTCTCGCTGACCGACGTCGCGCTGCGCTCGCGGCAGGAGCCGGCCAAGGGGCTCTACATCGCGGAGAGCTCCACGGTCCTGGGTCGGGCGCTCGCCGCCGGCCACCGACCGCGGTCCGTCCTGCTGTCGCCGCGCTGGCTCCCCGACCTCGAGCGGCTGCTGGCCGGCCTGCCCGCCGACGACGCCGTCGTCCCGGTCTACGTCGCCGAGGAGCCCGTGCTCGAGGCCATCACCGGGTTCCACGTCCACCGGGGGGCGCTGGCCGCGATGCACCGGCCGGCCCTCGCGCCGGTGTCGTCGCTGCTCGCGGGTGCCYGTCGGGTCGCGGTCCTCGAGGACATCGTCGACCACACGAACGTCGGAGCCGCCTTCCGGTCCGCCGCCGCGCTCGGGGTCGACGCCGTGCTGGTCACCCCGCGTTGCGCCGACCCGCTCTACCGGCGGTCGGTCCGCGTGTCGATGGGGACCGTGTTCCAGGTGCCGTGGACGCGCATCGACCCGTGGCCCGACGGGATCTCCGTCCTGCGCGAGGCCGGCTTCGTCACCGCCGCGCTGGCCCTGTCCGACGACTCGATCACGCTCGACCAGCTGGTCGCCGACCCACCGGAGCGGTTGGCGCTCGTGCTCGGGGCCGAGGGGCACGGGCTGAAGCCGGTCACCGTCGCCGAGTCCGACGTCGTGGTGCGGATCCCGATGGCCGGCGGGGTGGACTCGCTCAACGTCGCGGCGGCCGCCGCCGTGGCGTTCTGGGCGACCCGGGTTCCCTGACCGCGTCAGACCGGGTCCTCGCGGGGCAGCGTGTACCGCAGGAAGCCGGTGGTCCTCTCCCAGGTCTCCCCGCGCACCCGCGCCGTGATGATCGGGTCGCCGCCGTACCGGAACGTGACGCCCGGTCCGGGACCGAGGCTCGTGGAGGCGCCCCCGGGTGGGCCGGTGATCATGTGCCCGACGTGGTCGATCATGACGTCCGCCCACGGGTACGGGTGGTCCGCCCGGCGCAGGCGGTCGGCGGCGACGCGGTGGTAGGCGGCCGAGTCCCACATCTGGTCGTCGCCGCCGGCCACGAGCAGGACGCCGCCGCGGACCCGCTCGACCGGCATGCTCACGCGGTCGAGCGCGTCGGCGTCCGTCGGCAGCGCGGCGAAGCCGTCGCGCAGCGCGACCGGTTCGCCACGMTCGACGGTCTCGACCAGCTCGGCCGTGACCTCATAGGGCAGGAAGGGCAGCGGCTCTCCGTCGGCGGTCCACGCGGGACCTGACGTCCGAAGGATCGCGTCCAGCCGCCCGGCCCGGTAGTCGATGCCCTGCGTGACGACCCCGCTGCCGGCGACGCTGACCACCGAGCCGACGCGCCTGTCGCGGCTCCCGACGAGCAGTGCCGCCTCACCGCCGCGGGAGCCACCCAGCAGCCCGATCGAGCCGGCGGCGAAGCCCTCGGCCTCGAGCAGGTCGATCGCGCGGGTGACGTACTCCAGGGGCACGTCGACGAGGACGGGCGGGACCCCCGGCGTCCCGAAGTAGGCGAGGGCGAGCGCGGCGAAGCCCTCCTCCGCCAGGGCGACGGCGTCCCGCTCGTGCAGCCCGCCCTCGGACCCGCCGAGCACGACGACGGCCCGCTCGGCCCCCGCGGCGGGCCGGGCCAGCACGCCCACGATCCCGTGCGCGCGGCAGACGGCACGGTCCCGGATGACGCGGTGCGTGGTCCGGCTCATGCCGCGCGCTCAGCGGTGCTGGCCACGGTGGTCCCGTGGGAGGCGGCAGGTGCGTCCGGCGCGGGGGAGCCAGGCACCGCATGCCGCCTCGGGCTCCAGGTCGGTCCCGGTCACGGGGATGTCGACGGCCGACGGCGTCTCGGGGTCGGCCGTCGCGCCGGGTTCCGCGACGAGGTCCAGCAGCTCCGTGGCGACGTAGACCGTGCGGGTCCGGTCCGCCTTCCGGTCGGGCCGGAGCGCCCCCGCGGAGACCACGGAGTCGAGCGCGTTGCGGGCGGCGACCTCCGTGACCCCGTACCGGGCCGCGACCGACGACGCGTCGAGCACGGGATGGCCCGGCAGGTCGGCGATCAGGCGGTGCGCGACCCCGCGCCGGACCCGGCCCGTCGGCGACCGGTCGCGCAGGAACGCGTCCAGCGCGCCGGTCTGTCGGTGCTGCCAGTCCGTCACCTGGCGCGACAGCCGGACCGCGTCAGCTGCGGCGCCGGCGACCGCCTCCGCGATCACGGTGACGATCGCGATGCCCTGGTCGCCCTGCCGGAACGTGTCCAGCGCCGCGTAGTAGCGCTCGCGGTCCCGGAACAGCGCGGTGCTGACCGGCAGGGTGATCTGCGGTGCGAGACCGTAGCGGGCCAGGACGGTCCCGAGCAGCACGCGGCCCGCGCGGCCGTTGCCGTCGGCGAACGGGTGGATGGTCTCCAGCTGTGCGTGGGCGAGGGCCGCGGCGAGGACCGGGCCGTGCCGCCGGGACGCGAGGTAGGAGTCGAGGTCGTCGAGGAGCCCCGGCACGAGGTCGTGGGGCGGAGCGTTGTAGTGCGCCTCGAGCGGTGTCCGGCCGCCGATCCACACCGGCTCGGTGCGGACGCCCGCATGCCGGGGCGCGATCAGCCGCTGGAGCTCGACGACGTCCCACACCAGCGACACCGTGGGGTCGAGCGCGCGCTCCACGKACTGGCGTACGGCGTGCAGGTTGCGCGCAACGGTCACGGCGGACTCGCGACCGCGTGCGACGAAGTCGGCGACGGCGACGGCGCGAGGAGTGGGCTCGTAGCCCTCGATCAGTGACGACGCGGCGGCCTCGGAGCGGACCAGCAGGTCGCCGACCTGCCCGAGGCCCGCCGGCTCGACGAGCACGGCGGCTTCCCGGGTACGGCTCTCCGCCTCGTGCAGGAGCGCCCCGAGCGCGGCGTCGACGGCGATCTCGTGGTCGAGGAGCGAGTCCGGGACGAACGCCTGGTACGTGCCGGAGCGCGTGAAGCGGCGCGGCACGCCGTCGGTCGCGCGAGGCGCCCACTGCTGCGCGACGTAGCGACCCATGAGCACCTCCCCGGTAGCGTCGTAAAGTTGCCTCGCGTGCTACTGGAGGAAAGTTTATCGGCCCGCGTCAGCCCAGCGCGAGCCCGTCGATGACCTCGACCCCCGGCGCCCGCGCCAGCAGCGCGCCGGGCAGCGCGATCTTCGACCGTCGCACCCCGCTGCCGATGATGACGGTCGGTCCGGCGGGGTCGTCCGCCGCGACGCGCGCGTCGACCAGCACCCGGTAGCGGCCGGGCAGGCCGATCGGCGTGATCCCGCCGTACTCCATGCCCGACTCCTCGACCGCGCGGTCCATCGGCAGGAACGACGCCTTGCGCACGTCGAGCAGCCGCTTGACCGCGTTGTTGACGTCGGCGCGCGTGGTGGCGCGGACGACGGCCGCGGCGACGCGTTCGTCGCCCTCGCGCCGGCCGGCGACGAGCACGCAGTTGGCCGAAGCCGCGGGCGGCAGGGCGTACGCCTCGGTGAGCGCCGCCGTGTCGGCGAGGTCGGGGTCGATCTCCGTGACCAGCACGGCGTCGGCGACCGACGGGTCCTGCGCGGCCCACCGCTCGATGGCGACCCTGGTCGATGCGGCGAGCAGGTCGGGGCGGTCGAGCGCGCGCACCCAGGTCAGCGTGCCCAGGCTCACCGCTGGTAGGTCCCGACGAGGATCGCCCGCGCGAGCGTGTGGAAGACGACCGCGGTGTTCGCGGCGCCCGGCATCGTGTCCGGGCCGAACCCGAGGGACGGCACGTCGAGCGCGTGCACGACGAAGAAGTACCGGTGCACCTGGTCGCCGGGCGGGGGAGCGGCGCCGACGTAGCGGGCCTCGCCGTCGTCGCCGCGCAGCGCGAACGCCCCCGCGGGCAGGTCCGCGCCGGTGGCCAGCGACGTCGTGGTCGCCGGGACGTCGACCACGGTCCAGTGCCACCAGCCGGCGGGGCCGGGTGCGTCCGGGTCGAAGCAGCTGAGGAGGAACGACTGCGTGCGGGCCGGGAAGCCCTCCCAGGACAGCTGCGGCGAGACGTTGCGGCCGGCGTCGGTGTTCGTGTGGACGTCGGGGAGGCGCTCGCCGTGGCGGACGTCGTCGCTGGTCAGCGTGAAGTCGGGGACCGGCGGGAGCAACGAGTACGGGTCGGGGGCGACGGGACGGGTGAGGTTCACGGCCATGGCAACATCATTCCGCGGGGACGAGCGTCACGCGCGGGGTCGGCTCGGGCTCGCGCCGGCCGATGATCGCCCGCGCGGGCAGGAGGCGGTCGATGCCGACGAGGGCGAGGCCGAGGACGAAGAAGCCGATGCCGTAGATCAGCACGTTGAGCAGCAGGCCCCCGTAGCCCAGCTCCGAGACGTCGATGAACCCGTACGGGTAGGGGCTGCCGGGGCTCACGATGCCGCGGATCGTGGTGAACACGCAGTACGCCACCGGGTAGAGCAGCCACCAGGCGGCGTTCCGGATGCGCAGGCGACGGTGCGTGACCATCAGCAGGTAGTGCACGAACGCCGCGATGGGCGTCAGCCGGTGCACGAGCTGGTCGTGCGTGAGGCCGAGGGCGATGACCTCCTCGCCGGGAGGGGCGGGGTCGAGGATGACGTAGGAGACCAGCCCGGTGATGAGGATGAAGAGCGTCACCGCGCCGAACAGCCAGGGGGCCGGCTCGGTCCGCCGTGCGAGCACGGCGACGCCGCCCCAGAGCATGACGACGGCCAGCAGCAGGTTCGACTGGTTGGTGAAGTAGACGTAGTCCCCGATGTCGAACGTCACGCCCGTGCTCGGCGCCCAGAACAGGGCGACGAACGTGATCGCCGCCAGCGCGAGGCGGTAGATCCCGACGACGACTCCCATGACGTGCCTCCTGATCCGACGCCGGCCACGCTGCCGGGCGACGAGAACATAGCCGAGACCTGCGACGTCGCGCCCGCTGGCACGCCGACCCTCGGCCAGGTGGGCGACGGCGGATTGACACCGTCGGGGATGTCAGCGTGTACTGAGATACTTCGAACAGATGTTCGATGAAGGTCTCGAGAGCACCCTCTCATCGGCCGATCGAGGGGGCGGTGTAGACGTGGGCACAGCGGTGGAGACGGCGGCGGGGACGATGTCACGCGAGGACCGGGTCATGCTCGCACGGGCCGCCCTCGCGCGCGCCGAGCAGCGCACGGRTGCCCGCAGCATCCTCCCGCTGGGGGGCCTCGCGGCGGTGGAGCCGGAGCCGCACCGGGTCCCCGAGACTGTCGTCGCCCCGGCACCGGTCGCGCTGGTGCCGGACCTGCCCGACGGACCCCTGGAGCAGCCGAGCACCGGGATCATCACCAGCGAGCGCCCGCCGATGGCCGTCCCGCCGCCGCTGGCCCCGATCCTGCCCGAGGGCCTGCGCCGCGGTGGCACCACGGTGGTCACGAGGTCGACGTCCCTGGTGCTCGCCATGCTCGCGCACGCGTGCGCCGGCGGGGCGTGGGCCGCGGTCGTCGGTCAGCCGACCATCGGGCTGCTCGCGGCCGCCCAGGCGGGGGTGTCGCTCGACCGGCTGGCGGTGGTGCCGCGGCCCGGTCTCGAGGCGCCGACCGTGGTGGCGGCGCTGCTCGACGGGGTGGACGTCGTGGTCGTCGGCCYCGAGGTCGCCCTGACCGACGCGGACCGGCGCAAGCTGTCCGCGCGGGCCAGGGACCGCGGGTCCGTGCTGCTGTCGACCGCCGACTGGCCGGGCGCGGGCGTGGTGCTCACGGTCGAGTCGGGCCGCTGGACCGGGATCGACGCCGGCGAGGGGCGTCTGCGGACGCACGAGATCCGGCTGGTCCGCACGGGTCGGGGGAGCGCAGCCGTGCCGCGCACGCTCGAGCTGACCCTGCCCCTCGGCTCGACCGCACCCGTGGTGAGGGAGTCCGCGGCGGCCCCGACCACCGGCCTGAGGCTGGTCGGATGAGCACGCGCACGACCGTCCTGTGGGTCCCCGACTGGCCGGTGGTGGCCGCGGCGACGTCCGAGGGCGTGCCGCTGCACCAGCCCACCGCCGTGCACGACGGCCGGCAGCTCACCGCCGTGTCCGCCCTCGCGCGGGCCGAGGGCGTGCGCCGGGGGATGCGACGCCGGCAGGCGCAGGGGGTCTGCCCCGAGCTGGTGCTGCTGCCCGCGGACGACGCCCGCGACGTGCGGCTGTTCGAGCCGGTCGCCGCCGCGGCCGAGACGGTGGTGGCCGGCATCGAGGTGGTCCGCGCCGGGCTGCTGCTGCTGCCCGCGGGTGGCGCGAGCCGGTACCACGGCTCGGAGGAGGCCCTCGCGGAGAAGCTCATCGACGCCGTCGCGGCCGGGTCGGGGCACGAGTGCGCGGTCGGCACGGCGGACGGGCTGCTCGCGGCGGTGCTGGCCACCCGCACCGGCGCCGTGGTGCCGCCGGGGGCGTCGGCGGCGTACCTGGCCCCGCGCGGCATGGGCGAGCTGGTGCACGCGACGGTCACGGACGAGGCGGCCTCCGCGGTGGCCGAGCTGGTGGACCTGCTGCACCGGCTGGGCCTGCGGACGCTCGGGCAGCTCGCGGCGCTGCCGCCCACGGACGTGCACGCCCGGTTCGGGCGGCTCGGCGCGTGGGCGCAGATGCTCGCGCGCGGCGACGACGAGCGACCGCCCGCGCGTCGTCGGCCCGAGGCGGACCTCGAGGTGGGCACGGACCTCGACCCGCCGCTCGACCGGGTCGACTCGGCGACGTTCGCCGGGCGCCGGCTGGCCGAGGAGCTGCACGCCCTGCTGGTGCAGCACTCCGTCACGTGCGGACGCCTGCAGATCGCCGCACGCACCGACGAGGGCACCGACCTGGTGCGGACCTGGCGCACCGACCTGGGCGGGTGGGGCGGGCTGACGC
>NZ_JBFULZ010000059.1:0-21168 GCF_054049635.1 Cellulomonas sp. P5_C6
GGCCGAGGGGCTGCGCGAGTTCGGCGCGCGGACCGGTGCGGCCTACGCCGCGCTGGGTGCCGGGCTCGTCCTCCTCGCGCTCGGCTCGGAGCACCTGCGGCACCATCYGGCGGTGGCCGTCGGGCTCGTCGTCCTCGGTGGCGCGGAGGCGGCCTGGTCCGTCCTGGCGCTGCGCGGTCCCGCCCCCGTGGCGCGTGCCGCGCTGGCGACGCTCCTCGTGGGCGCCGTCGCGTGGCTCGTCGTCGGCACGTCGATCACCGGAGCGCTCGGCCTGTCCGACGCCGCCGCGGTGGGTCTGCAGCTGCTGGCCGGCGTGCTGCTCGCGGTGGCGGTCCGACCCTCGGAGCCCGTGCGGGGCGCCGGCCCGTTCGCCCGGGTCGCCGTGCTGGCCGTGGCGTCGCTGGTGGTCGCCACGATCACCGTCCCCGGGCTCGCGGCGACCGACGCCGGTGCGCACGCGCACATGCCCGGGATGGCCGGGATGAGCGGGCACGGCGGGCACGGCTGACGCGCGACCTGCTCTCGGTCCCGTCACAGCGGGGCGCCGAAGCAGACCAGCGGGGCGACGACGCCGGTCTCGGCCGCGTCCTCCGCCGTGGCGGTGGCGACCGCCTGCGCCACCGGGACGCCCGACCGCAGGAGCGCATGGGTCCGCGTCATGACCCGGAGCGCCGTCGCGTCGGGCAGCGGCGCGACCGCCGCCACGACACAGCCCACCCCCGTGCGCAGCAGGACGCTGGCCAGGCCCAACGCCTCGCCACCGGCCCGGATGCTCGCCCGGCCGACCTCGCAGCTGGACAGCAGCACGAGCTCCGGGGAGCCGCCGCCCGAGTCCAGCTCGTGCGCGAACAGCGGACCGTCGGCCATCCGCACCGAGGAGAACAGCGGGTTGTCGGGCTCGTGCCGGCCGTGCGCGGCGAGGTGCACGATGCCGGGGGCCCCGAGGAGCCCGATCATCCGGGACACGGTCGCCTCCTGGCCCACCACCACCTCGCCGCCGGGCCACAACCGCCCGATCTCCTCGGCCTCCGCCTCGGCGTGCCGCAGCCCCGGGCCGGCCGCCGCGATGACCCGCGACGGGATCGCGCTCGCCGACCCCGCGTAGGTCATCCAGTGGTGCACGGACGGCGCGACGACGGTCGGCCGCCCGATGCGCGACGGGAGCATCGACCACGGCAGCACCCCGAGCCAGCCGGTGGCCACGACCACGAGCTCCCCCTGTGCTCCCAAGGCCGGCACGAGCCGGGCCTCCAGCGCCGACATCCCGTGCTTCAGCGAGTTGAGCGCGACGCCCCGCAGGTCCGGGGGCACGAGCGGGTTCGCGGTCACCTCGAGGTCCGCGTGGACCCGTCGGACCAGCTCCGCGATGCTCGCCGTCTCCCCCAGGTGGTGCAGCGCCGTGTGGTCGTCGCCGACCTCGACCGCGAGGAGCTCGCCCCGGTGCTCGAGCACGTCGAGGACCACGCCGCCCGGCCGGTCCCGCAGCACCCGACGGACCTCGACCGACCGCCCGGCCCTGTCGCCGCCGGCACGACCGCTCTCGTGCCAGGACCGCGCGAGGATCTCGTGCTTCAACCGCTGCGCCTCGCGCTCGACCCTGGCCACCCGGGGATCGCCGGGCGTGTGCTGCCGCGTCCCCCGGTTCTGGTCGATCAGCTCGCGCAGCTCCTCCAGCAGCGCCGCCGAGACCGGGTCGCTGGGCGGGTTGACCCGGGGTGTCCCGCCGATCACGGACCGCACGCGCTCGGCGGCGTCCAGGACCGCCGACGGCCGGCCCGACGCCAGCGCGAGGGAAACGTCGAGGTCGGCCAACCCGGTGCCGTGCACGGCCCCCGCGGTACGCAGGTCGAGCGACCCGAACCGCGCGCGGTGGAGCCCGAGATCGCGCTGACCTGCACGGACGTAGCGACCGGCGCGCTCGCGGTCGCCCGCCGCGCGCGCGAGCATGGCCCGGATGCGCCGGCCGTGCAGGCGCACGGCGATGGGGTCGCTGCTCCGGACCGGGCCCAGCGCCTCGAGGACCACGGCCGGGTCGCGCAGCGCGCCGCGGGCGAGGTCCGACTCGATGCGGACGTACGCGGCGGCGCTCGCCCAGATGGTGCGGCCGGTGCTGAGGCACAGGCGTTCGAGCTTGCCGGCGCTGCGCGAGAGGGACGCCCAGCGCGCCCGCACGCGCGCGTCGTCGTCCGGCGCGGCGGCGCAGGCCTCCGCGTCGGCCTGGAGCGCCAGCAGCGACGACCGGATGACCMACGCGTCGTCGCCCCGCCGCCGGAACCGCTGACCGGCCGCGAGCGCGAGCTCGCGGGCCGCCACCAGGTCCCCGCGGAGCATCGCGCACTCCGCGCGGCCCAGCTCGCACTCGGCCACGTCGTGCGGCAGGTGCTGCTCGGCGAACAGCGCCGCGGCCTCGGCGAGCGTCGTGTCCGCCACCCCGACCAGGCCCGCCTCGAGCAGCACCCGGGCCCGGTCCTGGATCGCGGTCGGACGCGGCGGCCCGGGCAGGATCGCGGCCGCATCCTCCATCAGCGCGAGCGCCTCGGGCATCCGGCCGGCGACGAAGCTGAGGTAGCCGAGGTTGTGCTCGGCCTTGAACACGAGCCTGACGAAACCGGCCTGCCGCGCTCGCCGGGCGCAGTCGGCGAGGTCCCCGCGGGCGGCCGTCAGGTTCCCGCGTTCCATGTGCAGGACCCCGCGGTTCAGCAGGGAGCGGCACGCGTCCAGGGGGTCGGCCTCGTCGGACCCCGCGATCGCGATGTCCAGCTCGCGCAGCGCGTCGTCCTGCCGCCCCGCCCGCAGGGCCAGCAGGCCGCGCAGGCCCGCGACTGCCGGTCCGAGCCCAGGCCAGCCGCCGCCGACGGAGTCCTGCTCTGCGAGCATCGCGTCGAGCCGCTCCAGGATCGGGCGCGAGCCGCCGCGCGTCTCGAAGTCGCACTTCGCCAGCTCGGTGAGCGCACGCCCGCGCCAGCGCGCGACCTCCGGCGTCGACGGCATCGCGTCCAGCGCACGTAGCGCGGGCCGAAGGCGCCGGCGCGCGCGGGTCGGGCGACCCTCCGCGTTGTCGTCGGTGGCCCGCTGGACCTGCTCGATGAGGGCGCCGAGGCTCGGCGGCCCGGCCGCCGCCGGACCGCCGGGTTCGGACATCTGCGCTAGAGCTCGATCTGTGGCGTGACGATGGGCACCGTCGGGTCCGACGGTCGTCGGAGCACCAGCCGGGCCGGGCCGCGCTCGATGTCGGAGAACGAGAAGCGACCGTCCGCGTCGGAGCTGGTCGTCGTGACCTCTCCGCCCTGGTGCAGCTCGACGGAGAGCTCCCCGGCGGGCGCCGCCCAGCCGTCGACCCGTACTCGCCCCGCCTCGGCGTGCACCGAGATCATCACGGTGAGCACGTCGGTGGTGAACGTGATGGTGCCGGCCTCGATGCTGGTCTCGTCCGCACGGACGGCGAGCGCGGGCTCCCCGACCAGGTGGAGCTCCGCCAGCTCGGCGTGCATCGCCTCGATGGTCAGTGCCATCCCGATGCTCTCGACCAGGCCGGCCGGGACCGGGTCCGCCTGCTCGACCAGCGCCGCGAGGCGCTCGAGGATCTGCCGGTCGTCGATGTCCAGGCCGCCGGCGGCAACCAGGGCGAGGGTCCTCTCGTCGGCGCTCATGACATGCTCCAGGCGGGGTCGGCTGCGAGCGCGACGCGCAGCTTGGCGAGGCAGCGGCCACGCGTCGGCCCGATGCTGCCGACGGGCATGCCGAGCGATCTCGACACGACGGCGTAGTCCGGGCGGTCGACCAGAGCGACCAGCCCCAGGAGCCGACGGCACCGGTCGGGCAGCTCCGCGACGTGCTGCCACAGCACCTGGTCCCGCTCGGACCGCACGGCCACCGAGTCCGGAAGGTCGTCGGCCGGCGCGGCCAGCCAGTCGGTCACGTGCTCGTCCTGCTCGTGCCGGACCAGCTCGTCGCGGCTGCGCCGCACGGACCTCCACGCGGCGCGCTTGGCGGTGACCAGCATCCACTGCAGGGTCGCGCGCGGGTCCCGGATCGACTCGATGTCCCGCACGAGCGTCAGCCAGGTGTTCTGCACGATGTCCTGCGCCAGCTCGGGATCTGCACCCTGCGCCCGGACCGTGTGCCACAGCAACGGCGTCATCACCTGCACCAGGGCGGCGAGCGGAGCGCGATCTCCGTCGCGGTATGCCACGACCGCGCGGGCCGCCTGGTCGGCGAGCCCCTCACCCTGGCTGCGGAGCTCGGTGTCCACCGGCTCCACCAGGTCGTCACTCATCATGGACCCCTCACAGGCAGGCCTCGTCGGGCGGCCGCCCCGAACACAGTAGGGCGACCCGGACAACCCCGACAAGGACGATACGACCGCGAGCAGGTGCCCCCGGACCGCCCGCGTCGCGGACCGTCCCCCCGCGGGCACCCGCGGCGGCCCCACCGATCGGGGTCGACTCGGAGGAGCACGGGGCAGACGCCCAGATACATCTCTGCAACTCTTCGTTGGACCGGATGTATCTGACCGGTCGTCACCCGCTCCTTGCGAGCACCCGACCCGGTTGAGGAGACGCCCGACATGACAGAGCAGGACCCCACCCCCGGCACCTACACCCGTGACCAGATCCGGTCGACGAAGCGCGTCATCGAGGATGCGCTCATCGCCCGGCCCGGCGTGGTCGGGGTCGACATCGGCGAGAAGTGGTCCGACGGGGCGCCGACGGGTCGACAGGCGATCGTCGTCCACGTCGAGCACAAGCTCGCCCACGGCGACCTCTCCGACTCGGAGCGCATCCCGAGCGAGATCGACGGCATCCCCACCGACGTCGTCGAGCACCGCGTGCGCCTCCACTCGGCGCCGGCCGCCGGGGAGCCGAGCAAGCGCATCCGCCCGCTCGCCGGCGGGATCAGCCTGGGCCCGGCCACCCCCGTGACGGTCCCGATCGACGGCGTCGCCCAGCTCCGGTCCGTCAACGGCACGCTCGGCGTCCTCGTGTACGAGCGCCACACCGGCCGGACCTTCGGCCTCACCAACTGGCACGTCGCCGCCGGTGACGGGCTCGAGGACGTGGCCAGCACCTGGATCCAGCCCGCGCTCGCCGACGGCGGGAACCCGCGCACCGACCGCGTCGGCGCCCTGGTCCGCGGCACGCTCACCGACCGCATCGACGCCGCGGTCGTCGGGCTCGCGCCCGGTGCTCCCTGGCTGCCCGGGATCGTCGGCGTCGGCGCGGTCACCGGGTCCGCGCCCGCCGCCGACGGCGCGGCCGTCCGCAAGAGCGGGCGGACCACCGGCCTGACCAGCGGCACCATCACCTCCACCGACTACACGACCTCCGTCGACTTCGGCCCCGGCGTCGGGTGGAAGACCCTGCGCGACCAGATCCGGATCGAGCCCGCCGATGGCGTCGCCGCCTTCTCGAACGAGGGGGACTCCGGCTCCGCGATCGTCGACGCCGACGGGAAGGTCGTCGGGCTGCTCTGGGCCGGCGAGGACGACGGCAGCTTCTCGGTCGCCAGCCCCATCGGCGCCGTGCTCGAGACGCTCGGCGTCGACGTCCTCTCTCTCAGCGCCGCACGCGCTCTCGCCGCCCGCCGGAACGCCACCGCCCGCCGCGCCCGCGCCGCTGCGGTGCCGCCGTCGCTGTTCCCGCCGGTGCAGGCCGCGTTCGGCGGTCGGCGCGCACGTCGCCGCCCCGCGGCCGCGTCCGGGCGTCCCGGGTCCGCGAACGGCGTCCCCGGCCGGCCCGCGGCGCCGCAGCCGAGCACCGCCGGTCCGGCAGCCGCGAACGCCGCAGGACGCGGCGGGGCGAAGGCTCAGCCGTTCACGGAGCCCTTCACGGAGCCGTTCACCGAACCGTTCACCGAGCCCTTCACGGAGCCGTTCACCGAGCCGTTCACGGAGGCCTTCGGCGCCGAGCCCTTCACCGAGCCTTTCACCGAGCCGTTCACGGAACCGTTCACCGAGCCCTTCACCGAACCGTTCACGGAACCGTTCACGGAGCCGTTCACCGAGCCCTTCACCGAGGCCTTCGGCGCGGAACCGTTCACGGAGCCCTTCACCGAGCCGTTCACGGAACCGTTCACCGAGCCGTTCACGGAACCGTTCACCGAGCCGTTCACCGAACCGTTCACGGAACCGTTCACCGAGGCCTTCGGCGCCGAGCCCTTCACGGAACCGTTCACGGAGCCGTTCACGGAGCCGTTCACCGAGGCCTACGCCCGGCAGCTCGCCGCCGGGGGCGCCGCGGGTGCCCGGGCACAGGCGTACGCGGCGCTGCGACTCCGCGAGGCGTTCTGGGCCGGCTACGTCACGGCGATCGTGCGCGGCCGGGCCCGCTGACCGATCGACCACCCGCCACCGTCCACGCACGAGGGAGCCACCGACGATGTCCGTCGAAGTCGAGAGAGCAGCTGCGGGTCGTGGTGCCCGCGCGGTCGATCGGAGCCCGTCGGCCCGCGTCGTCGCACTGCGTCCGAGGATCGGGCGACACTCGGCGGCCGGGGACTCCCCGGAGGTCGCGGCGCTCGTCGTCGCACCGACCACGCCCGCGGCTCACCCGGCCCGGCACCTGCCCGGAGCAGTCGGGACGGAGCCGGACGGGCGACCGCTCGTGCGCGAGCTCGAGGACCTCGTCGGCCGGCTGCACCGGCGCGGACCGGCCGCGACGCTCCGGGGCGAGCTGACGGCGCTGCTCTCCGCGTGGGCGGCGGCGCTGGTCCGGCTGCACCGGACGCCGCTGCACGCCTCGACGCCCGACGCGACCGTGCCGTGGGTGCTCGACGAGCCGCTGCCCGACTGGCTCGACGAGCTCCCGGCGCAGGCCGGGCCGGTCTGGGCGGTTCGGGCGCACCCGGCGATCGGGCGGGCGCTGCTCGACGCGCGGTCGTCCTGGACGGCGGCACAGTGGACGCACGGGGACCCGACCGGGGACGAGGTGGCGATCACGCGGTCGCACGGCACGGTGCGCGCGGTGCTGCAGGCGGACCCGGACCACCCGTCGGCCGGGTGCGGCGACCCGCGCTGGGACGTCGCGACGGCCCTCGACTGGATCGCGATCGCGCTCGGCCCGGTCCTCGACCCGGCCTGGGACCTCGACCCGGTGGCGACCTTCCTGGCCGAGTACCGCAGCCTCGGCGGGGACGCGACGCCGACGCGCTCGATGGCGATCGCCCGGACGCTCGGCACCGCGATCGAGTGGAGCGCCCAGCTGGCCCTGGACCCCGACTCCGACGACGCCGAGCTCGAGTGGCTCTCCGGCCTGTGGACCAGGCCGCTCGAGCTGGTCGGGGCCGCACGGGCGGGAGCTGCGCGGCGCATGCGCTGACTCCGGCTCATGGGGGAACGACGAAGGCCCGGTCCGCAGGGGGGACCGGGCCTTCGTCGTGCATGCTGCCAGCGTCAGGCGGCGTCGTCCTCGGAGGCGAGGTTCCGCGTCTTGTTCTGGTCGACCAGGATGCCGGGGCCGTTCGTGGTCGAGAACGTCGCCTTGGCGATGTACCGGCCCTTCGAGGCGGACGGCTTCAGACGCAGGATCTCGTCGAGCGCAGCGGCGTAGTTCTCCACGAGGGAGACGTCGCTGAACGAGGTCTTGCCGATGATGAAGTGCAGGTTCGCGTGACGGTCCACGCGGAATTCGATCTTGCCGCCCTTGATGTCGGACACGGCCTTGGCCACGTCCATCGTCACGGTGCCGGTCTTCGGGTTCGGCATGAGACCGCGCGGGCCCAGGACCTTGCCCAGTCGACCGACCTTGCCCATGAGGTCGGGCGCGGCGACGGCGGAGTCGAAGTCGGTCCAGCCGGCCGCGACCTTGTCGATGAGCTCGTCGCCGCCGACCTCGTCGGCACCCGCGGCGCGGGCCTGCTCGGCGCGCTCGCCCGTGGCGAAGACGATGACGCGGGCGGTCTTGCCGGTGCCGTGGGGCAGGTTGACCGTGCCGCGGACCATCTGGTCGGCCTTGCGGGGGTCGACACCGAGGCGGAAGGCCACCTCGACGGTCGAGTCGTACTTGGTGGTCGACGTCGCCTGCGCGAGCCGGACGGCCTCGAGGGGCGTGTAGAGGTGCCCCTCCTCGATCTTCTCGGCCGCGTTGCGGTACGCCTTGCTGTGCTTGGCCATGCTGTTCTCCTGTCGTGGTCAGTCGGGCCGGTCAGGCCCTTCCACATTCCTCAGCGGGCCGGACTCAGCCCGCTGTTCTCGTGCTGGTCGGTCAGCCCTCGACCTTGATGCCCATCGAGCGAGCGGTGCCCGCGATGATCTTCTCGGCCGCGGCCAGGTCGTTCGCGTTGAGGTCCTCGAGCTTGGTGCTCGCGATCTCGCTGATCTGCGCCTTGGTGAGCGTGGCGACCTTGACCGTGTGCGGCGTCGGCGAGCCCTTGGCCACACCGGCGGCCTTCTTGATCAGCTCGGCGGCCGGCGGCGTCTTCGTGATGAAGGTGAACGAGCGGTCCTCGTACACCGTGATCTCCACGGGGATGACGTTGCCGCGCTGCGCCTCGGTGGCCGCGTTGTACGCCTTGCAGAACTCCATGATGTTGACGCCGTGCTGACCCAGCGCCGGACCGATCGGCGGCGCGGGGGTGGCGGCGCCGGCCTTGATCTGGAGCTTGATCAGGCCGGTGACCTTCTTCTTCGGGGGCATGCTGAACTTCCGTTTCGTGTTGTGGGCCGACGCCGTGGGCGATGACCCGGTTGCAGTACGACGTGCAGGTCGAACAGGTCAGATCTTGGCGACCTGGCTGAACGAGAGCTCGACCGGGGTCTCCCGGCCGAAGATGGAGACGAGAACCTTGAGCTTCTGGTTCTCGGCGTTGATCTCGGAGATCGTCGCCGGCAGCGTGTCGAACGGACCGTCGGTGACGGTGACCGACTCGCCGACCGTGAAGTCGACCTTGATCTGCGAGGCGGCCTTCGCGGCGCCCGCGGCCGTGGTCGGCTGCTTGGGCTCGAGCGACGGGGCGAGCATCGAGAAGACCTCGTCCAGCGTCAGCGGGACCGGCTGGTGCGTGTGGCCGACGAAGCCGGTGACGCCCGGCGTGTGCCKGACGGCGCCCCACGACTCGTCGGTCAGGTCCATGCGCACGAGGACGTAGCCGGGGATCCGAACGCGCTTGACGACCTTGCGCTGCGCGTTCTTGATCTCCACGACCTCCTCCATGGGGACCTCCACCGCGTAGATGAAGTCCTCCATGTTGAGGCTCTGGCGACGGTTCTCCAGGTTGGCCTTCACGCGGTTCTCGTACCCCGCGTAGGAGTGGATGACGTACCAGTCACCGAGCTGGCTGCGCAGCTGGGCCTTGAACGCGGCGACGGGGTCCTCGTCGACGTCGGGCTCGTCGTCGGCCTCGGCCTCGTCCTCGACGGCGTCGTCCTGCGGCTCGGCAACGTCGTCGCTCTCGTCGGCGTCGTCGACGGTGTCGTCCTCGACCGACGGGTCGACGGCGTCGACCGACGCCTCGACGGCCTCGACCGACGCGATGGCGTCCTCGAGCTCCGCCTCGGCGCCCGTCATGGGCTCCTGCGACTCCTGCGACACGTGCGAACCTGCTTTCTCCAGCGTGTGCGCCCGGCGAACCGGCGCGGTGGGTGCTCAGCCTGGTGGGGCGACTGCCTAGCTGTCGGGGCCGGGCCCCGAGCGGGCCGTCAGCCTCCGAAGACCCAGAACGTGAGCTTGCCGATGCCCAGGTCGATCACGGTGACGAAGGCCATGATCACGGCGACGAACACGAGCACGACGCTCGTGTAGGTGATCAGCTCCGACCGCGTGGGCCGGACGACCTTCTTCAGCTCAGCGATGACCTGGCGGACGAAGAGCGCGATGCGGGCGAACAGACCACCGCGCGACTCACCCTTGCGGGCGGCCTTGGGCGCGGACGGACGCGACGCCGAACCCTCGGCGTCGGACGCCGCAGCCGGTGCTGTTTCGCTCACGTCAGGTCCCTATGTCTCGTGGTGGTCAGGCTCCGTACGGAACCTGACGGACGATCGGGCCGACGCGTCGCGCCGGACCGGCCGGCGGTCCTGCTCGCCTCCTGGTCGACCGGGCGAACCCGGAGGACCAGACGCGTGCGCAGGGCAGACAGGACTCGAACCTGCAACCTGCGGTTTTGGAGACCGCTGCGCTACCAATTGCGCCACTGCCCTACGGCGGCCTGGGCCTCCACGATGATCCGTGTGCACGCGGGCGCGCACCGACGGACACCACCCGCAGGGGGTCCGCGCAGGCTCCGGAGTCTTCCGGGGCACGGCTCATCATGGCGGACGTCAACCGCCGGGGGTCCACTGTACGCGACGAGCGCCCGTGGGTCGAACCGCCCGGAGGGGACAGGGACGCGGACCGATATCGCCTCGCACGACCCCACGTGACCTCTGCCACTATGGGGGCCGTGAGCGAGCAGACCCCTCCCCGTGCCCGTGTGTCCGCCCGACTGGCCGCGATCGCCGAGTCCGCGACGCTGGCGGTCGACGCCAAGGCGAAGGCGCTCAAGGCGGCCGGCCGGCCCGTGATCGGCTTCGGCGCCGGCGAGCCCGACTTCCCGACGCCCGCGTACATCGTCGACGCGGCGATCGCTGCGGCGAAAGACCCTGCGAACCACCGGTACACGCCAGCCGCCGGGCTCCCCGCGCTGCGCGAGGCGATCGCGGCGAAGACGCTCCGGGACTCCGGCTACGACGTCAAGCCGTCGAGCGTGCTGGTGACCAACGGCGGCAAGCAGGCGGTGTACCAGTCGTTCGCGGCCGTCGTGGACCCGGGCGACGAGGTGCTCCTCCCGGCGCCGTACTGGACCACCTACCCCGAGGCGATCCGGCTGGCCGGCGGCGTCCCGGTCGAGGTGTTCGCCGGGGTCGACCAGGGCTACCTCGTCACCGTCGAGCAGCTCGAGGCCGCCCGGACGCCGCGGACCAAGGTGTTGCTGTTCTGCTCCCCGTCCAACCCGACCGGCGCCGTGTACTCCCCCGAGCAGACCGCCGAGATCGGTCGCTGGGCCCTCGAGCACGGCATCTGGGTCATCACCGACGAGATCTACGAGCACCTGACCTACGACCACGCGGTCTTCACGCCGATCCTGCGCGTGGTGCCGGAGCTCACCGACACGACGATCGTGCTCAACGGCGTCGCCAAGACGTACGCCATGACCGGCTGGCGCGTGGGCTGGATGATCGGCCCCGCCGACGTCATCACCGCCGCGACGAACCTGCAGTCGCACCTCACCTCGAACGTCGCCAACGTGTCGCAGCGGGCGGCGATCGCCGCGCTGAGCGGCGACCTGGCGGCCGTGGAGGAGATGCGGACCGCGTTCGACCGCCGGCGGCGCACCATCGTCGAGATGCTCGCGCAGATCGACGGGGTGCGGATCCCGACGCCGGAGGGCGCGTTCTACGTGTACCCGTCGGTCGAGGGCGTGCTGGGCCGGACGATCCGTGGCGTCACCCCGACGACGTCGGCGGAGCTGGCGACGCTGATCCTCGAGCAGGCCGAGGTGGCCGTGGTGCCGGGCGAGGCGTTCGGTCCCAGCGGGTACCTGCGCCTGTCGTACGCGCTGGGCGACGCGGACCTGGTCGAGGGCATCAGCCGGATCCAGTCGCTGCTGGCCGAGGCCGAGTAGCCCGGTGCCGGCCGCCGTCGAGGTCAGCGGGCTGCGCAAGGTCTACGGCGAGAAGCGGGCCGTCGACGGGCTGGACCTCACGGTCGCCACGGGCGAGGTCGTCGCGATCCTCGGCCCCAACGGTGCCGGCAAGACGACGACGGTCGAGATCCTCGAGGGCTACCGCTCGCGGGACGGCGGCGACGTGCGGGTGCTCGGCCAGGACCCGCAGACCGGGGACCGGGCCTGGCGCACGCGGCTCGGCATCGTCCTGCAGAGCAACAACGACCTCGCCGAGGCGACCGTCGGCGAGCTGGTCCGGCACTTCGCCCGGTTCTTCCCGGACCCGCGCGACCCCGAGGAGGTCATCGCCGCGGTCGGGCTGCAGGAGAAGGTCAGGACCCGCGCGCGGCAGCTGTCCGGCGGCCAGCGACGACGGCTCGACGTGGCCCTCGGCATCGTCGGCAGGCCCGACCTGCTGTTCCTCGACGAGCCGACGACCGGCTTCGACCCGCAGGCGCGCCGGTCGTTCTGGGACCTGGTCGAGGCGCTGGCCGCGGACGGCACGACGATCCTGCTGACCACGCACTACCTCGAGGAGGCTGAGCGGCTGGCCGACCGGGTGGTCGTGGTGCGCGACGGACGCGTGGTCGCCGAGGGGCCGCCCGCCGACCTCGGGGGCCGCACGGCCCGGCAGGCGGTCGTGCGCTGGACGCAGGACGGCCGGACGCGTGAGGTCCGGACCGACACGCCCGCGCGGACCGTCGTCGAGCTGGCGACCGACCTGGGCGGCGAGGTCCCCGGCCTGCAGGTGCTGCGCCCGACGCTCGAGGACGTGTACCTCGGGCTCATCGCGGACGAGGCCCGGGCGTGAGCGCGCCGACGGCCACGAGGACCGCCCTGCCGGGGGTCGTGCGCCTCGGGCTCGCCCGCACCGGCTACGAGGTCCGGACGTTCTTCCGCGAGCGCGACGCCGTCGTCTTCATCTTCGCGTACCCGATCATCATGCTCGCGATCTTCGCGACGGTGTTCGGGCAGGACGGCGCGACGGTCGGCCCGGCGCCGGGGATCCCGTTCGCGCAGTACTTCCTGCCGGGCATGCTGGCGACCGGGATCATGCTCTCCAGCTTCCAGAACCTCGCCATCACCATCGCGGTCGAGCGGGACGACGGCGGGCTCAAGCGGCTGCACGGGACGCCCCTGCCGCCGGCGGCCTACTTCCTGGGCAAGACGGGCGAGGTGCTGGTGACCTCGCTGGTCCAGACGGCGCTGCTGCTCGCGGCCGCGGCGCTGTTCTTCGACGTCCCGCTCCCGACGACCGCCGCCGCGTGGACCACGTTCGCCTGGGTGTTCCTGCTCGGGACGGCGGCGGGCACCCTCTGCGGCGTGGCCTTCTCGTCGGTCCCGCGCTCCGGGAAGTCGGCGAGCGCCGTGGTCACCCCGATCGTGCTCGTCCTGCAGTTCATCTCCGGCGTGTTCTTCGTCTACAACGACCTGCCCACGTGGATGCAGAACGTCGCGTCGGTGTTCCCGCTGAAGTGGATGGCGCAGGGCATGCGGTCGGTCTTCCTCCCGACGAGCGCCGAGTCATGGGAGGTCAGCGGCTCCTGGCAGCACGGCGCGACCGCGGTGGTCCTGCTGGTCTGGGCGGTCGCCGCGCTGCTTGTCGGCGTCCGGACGTTCCGCTGGCAGCGCCGCGACGACGGCTGAACAACCTCCGGGACGCCTGCGCGCGACGGGCGAGCGCGGACATACTGGTCGGCATGCCACGCGGTCGCGCCGACGTCCCGGGCGCCGCCACGGGGGCGATCCCGATGCACCGGCGCACCGTCGCGCACCTGACGGTCCGCGCGCGGCTGCTGACCGCGGTCGTGCTGCTGTGCACCCTCACGCTGACGATCGCCGGCGGCACGGCGTTCGCGCTGCAGGCGGCGGCGACCGACGAGCGGCTCGACAACTCGCTCTCCCGGGCCGTGGCGGCGCTCCGCACGGTGCAGGCGAGCGCAGACCCGAACACCAACCGACCGTACGAGAACGTGCTGGCGGTCCTGCACGAGGGGGTGCGCAACCGCATCCCGGGCAAGAACGAGGGTGTGGTCGCGCTGCAGAACGGGCGCGCCGTCTGGTGGGCGGCACCCGAGACGCGGGCGATCCACCTCGAGACGGATGCCGCGCTGATCGCTGTCCTCGCGCAGATTCCCGTCGACGCCCCCGCGGTCGCGCGGACCGTCTCGACCCCGGTCACGCAGTACCGGCTCATCGCCGTGCCGGTCACCGTGGACGACGACCCCCTCTCCGGAACGTTCGTGGTCGCGTTCGACCGCTCCGCGGAGATGTCGACCCTGCGCAGCACGTTCGTCTCGTACGCCGCCGTCGGCCTCGCGGCCCTCGTCCTGATCGCCGTCGTCGCGTGGTTCGTCGTCGGACGCCTGCTCCGACCGATCCGCCTGCTGCGGGACACCACCCGTCGGATCACGGAGTCGGACCTGTCCGAGCGCATCACGGTCACCGGCAAGGACGACCTGTCCAACCTCGCGCGGACCGTGAACGCCATGCTCGACCGGCTCGAGCGGGCGTTCGGGTCGCAGCGCGAGCTCCTCGACGACGTGGGCCACGAGCTGCGGACGCCGCTGACCATCGTGCGCGGCCACCTCGAGCTGGTGAACCCCGACGACCCCGACGACGTCCGCGCCACGCAGGCGCTCGCCCTGGACGAGCTGGACCGGATGCAGCGGCTGGTCGACGACCTGATGACCCTGGCCACCGCGGACCGGCCCGACTTCGTGCGGCTCGCCGCGACCGACGTGGGCCGCCTGACCGACGACGTGCACGAGAAGGCCCGCGGGCTGGGCGACCGGCGCTGGGTGGTGGCTGCACGGGCGGACGTGACGGTGCAGCTCGACGCCCAGCGCATCACGCAGGCCTGGCTGCAGCTGCTGGCCAACGCGTACCGGTACTCCTCGCCGGGCTCCACGGTCCGCCTGGGCAGCGAGGTCTCCGGTGACCGGCTGCTGCTCTGGGTGCGCGACGAGGGACTCGGSGTSCCGCCCGASGAGGCTGAGCGCATCTTCGAGCGGTTCCACCGCGGGCAGGCCGACCGCATCTCGCACGGCGCCGGTCTGGGCCTCCCSATCGTSGCCGCGATCGYMCACGCSCACCACGGGCGCGTGTTCGTGGAGCATCCACCGGCTAACGTCGGGCCCGGCGTGGTCTTCGTGCTGGACCTGCCGGCCGTCGATCTCGTGGACGGCGAACCCCGAACCGTCCCCCAGCTGGTGGAGAACCGATGACCCACATCCTCATCGCCGAGGACGAGGAGCGCATCGCTGCGTTCGTGGCCAAGGGCCTGCGCGCGTCCGGCTACGAGACGAGCGCCGTCACGTCCGGCGAGGACGCGATCGCGCGGGTGCAGGCGGGCGACGTCGACCTGCTGGTGCTCGACCTCGGCCTGGTGGACATCGACGGGTTCGAGGTCCTGCGTCGCCTGCGGGCCGACGGCTGGACCGTGCCCGTCATCGTGCTCACCGCCCGCTCGTCGGTGACGGACACCGTCACYGGGCTGGAGTCCGGGGCCGACGACTACATGGCCAAGCCGTTCCGGTTCGAGGAGCTGCTCGCCCGCGTCCGGCTGCGCCTGCGCGCGCAGACCACGTCGTCGGAGGCCTCCGTGCTGCGGCACGGCGCCCTCCAGCTCGACCTGCGCACCCGGCGGATGAAGGTCGGCGCGCAGGAGGTGGACCTCTCCGCCCGGGAGTTCGCGCTGGCCGAGACGTTCCTGCGGCACCCCGGCGACGTGCTGACCCGCGAGCGTCTGCTGTCCGAGGTGTGGGGCTACGACTTCGACCCCGGGTCCAACGTGGTCGACGTGTACGTGCGGTACCTGCGCCGCAAGGTGGGCGCGGAGCACTTCGACACGGTCCGCGGGGTCGGGTACCGGCTCATCGACGCGACCCCGGCAGGCGTGTGACGCCCCGCGATCTGGCCCTCCTGCCGAAGGCCCACCTGCACCTGCACTTCACGGGGTCCATGCGCGTCTCGACCCTGGCCGAGCTGGCCGCGACGCACGGGATCCGGCTGCCGTCGGCCCTGCTCGACGACGACGCCCTGCACGTGCCCGCCGACGAGCGCGGCTGGTTCCGGTTCCAGCGCCTGTACGACGCCGCCCGCGCGTGCGTCCGCGGCGAGGCGGACATGCGCCGGATCGTCCTCGAGGCCGCGCAGGACGACGCCTCCGAGGGCTCGGGGCGGCTCGAGATCCAGGTCGACCCGACGTCGTACGCGCCCTTCGTCGGCGGCCTGACGCCGGCGCTGGAGATCGTCCTCGACGCGGCGCGGTCGGCGTCGGCCACCACAGGCGTCGACGTCGGGGTGATCGTCGCCGCCTCCCGCATGCGCCACCCGCTCGAGGCACGCACGCTCGCCCGGCTCGCGGCGCACCACGCCGGCGACGACCCCGGGCAGGTGGTCGGCTTCGGGTTGTCCAACGACGAGCGCCGCGGCGAGACCTCGGAGTTCGCGCACGCGTTCGTGATCGCCCGGGACGCCGGGCTCGCCTCCGTGCCGCACGGCGGTGAGCTGCTCGGGCCGGCGCACGTCGAGGACGTCATCGGTCACCTGCGCCCCGACCGCCTGGGCCACGGCGTCCGGTCGGCCGAGGACCCCCGCGTGCTGGAGCGCGTGGTCGACGAGGGCGTGGCGCTCGAGGTCTGCCCGGCGTCGAACGTGTCGCTCGGCGTGTACGACCGGGCGTCCGACGTCCCGTTGCGCGCGCTGGTCGACGCCGGCGCGACCGTGGCGCTCGGCGCGGACGACCCCCTGCTGTTCCGCTCGCGGCTGGTCGACCAGTACGTCCTCGCCCGCGAGGTGCACGAGTTCTCCGACGACCAGCTGGCCGAGCTGGCGCGGTCGTCGATCCGCGCCAGCCGCGCCGGCGACGACGTGCGGGCGCGCCTGCTCGCCGGGGTGGACGACTGGCTGGCCTCTTGACATCTCCCGTCGACGGCGATTGTATCAATACACTAGTTCATTGATACAGGAGGTCGCGATGACCGGCTCGGTGTGGCTGCTGCTCGTGCTGCTTCTCGGGATCGGCGTCGCCTGGGCGCTGCGTCCGGTCCGCACCGAGGGCCCCGCCTCGCCGTCGGAGGCATGGCTCGCCGCGGACCGCCACGCGCGACGGGTGACCGCGGCCGCCTGGGTGGTCCTGGTGCCGCTCCCCGTCCTGCTCGCCATGAGCGTGACCGGTTACCTGCACGGGCCCGCGCGCGGGGCGTTCGTCGCCGCGCTCCCGGGCATCGCCGGGATCGCCTTCCTGGTGGTGCACGCCGGCGGTGAGCTGACGTGGCCCAGGCCGCAGGGCGCCGTCCGGCGCGCGCCGCTGGTCCGGCGGCGCGTCCGGGACGTCGCCCCGCGAGCGCTGTCGTGGCTCGCCGTGGTGTGGTTCCTGCTGCTCGCGGTGCTGCTGACGGTCTGTGGCCTGGCCGCCGGCACCGGCGGACGGAGCCTGTCGTACGCGCACGGCGACGGCGTGACCTCGACGTCGAGCCCGTTCCCCGGCCTGTACTACGGGCGCACGATCGCCCCCACGATGGTGGTGCTCGCTCTCGCCTGCCTCGGGGTCCTGGCACAGGTCGCGCGCCGTGCGGCCGTCTCCGACACCGCGCCCGCCGACGACGCACGCCTGCGACGCACGTCCGCGCGTCGGGTCCTGGCCGGCGTGCAGCTGGTGGTCGCCTGGACGCTGGCCGGGTGCCTCTTCTTCGCCGCGAGCTGCGTGGCGAGCGTGCAGCCGCGATGGGCCGACGCCTTCGGACCCGGCAGCGCGGTGGCCGGCGGAGCGGTCGGCCGGTTCGTCTCGCTCGCCATCGTCATCGTCAGCACGGTGGTGGCGGTCCGGGGCTCCCGGGCCGAGCGTCGCGCCCCCGCGCCGCAGCGTGCCGAGTCCTACGCGCAGCAGCCGCAGGTCTCCGCATGACCGCGCAGCTCGAGGTCGACCTGACCTCCGGCGTCCCGGCGTTCGAGCAGATCCGCGCCCAGGTCGTCGCGCACGTGGCCGCGGGGCGGCTCGTCGCGGGCGACCGGCTCCCCACCATCCGCGCGCTGGCGACCGACCTCGGCCTCGCCGCGGGCACGGTTGCCCGCGCGTTCCGGGAGCTCGAGGCGGAGGGGGTCGTCGAGACCCGACGCCGGGCCGGAACCGTGATCGCCGAGGGCGCGTCGGTGCCCACCGACATCGCGCGGCGCGCGGCCGAGACCTACGTCGCCGCGGTCCGGGCGGCGGGGCTGAGCAACGACGAGGCGCTCGTGCTGGTGCACGGCGCCCTGCTCGGGCGTCAGAGCGTGACGCCCACCAGCACGGGCTCGGGCTCCAGCTCCACGCCGAACGACGACCGGACGCCGTCGCGCACCTGACGGGCGAGCGCGAGCAGGTCCTCGGCCTTCGCTCCCCCGCGGTTGGTCAGGGCGAGCGCGTGCTTGGTCGAGAGGGTGGCCGGGCCGGGGGCGCCGAACCCGCGCGAGAAGCCGGACCGCTCGATGAGCCATGCGGCGCTCGACTTCACGCGGCCGTCGACCGCCGGGAAGCGCGGAGCGTCGGCGGGCAGTGCGGCCGCGGCGTCGGCGGACAGGATCGGGTTGGTGAAGAACGAGCCCGCGCTCCACGTGTCGTGGTCGGCCGGGTCGAGGACCATGCCCTTGCGGGCGCGCAGCGCGAGCACCGTGTCCCGGACCTCCGCGAGGGGCGCCCGCTGGCCGACCTCGATCCCCAGCGTGCGGGCGAGCTCGGCGTAGGCGATCGGGCGCGACAGGTCGCCGGGGCGCAGCTGGAACGTCACGTCGAGCACGACGTAGCGGGGCGTCGGTGACCACGGGGCGCGCGGGTCGTCGCTGTCCGCCGAGCGCATGGACCGCTTGAGCAGCGAGGTGCGGTACCCGAAGGCGAGCGTGACCAGCGGCAGCGTGCGGACCTTGCCCCGGCTCCGGTCCCAGACCCGGACGGTCGCGATGCTCTGCGACACCTCCTGGCCGTAGGCGCCGACGTTCTGCACCGGGGTCGCGCCCGTGGAGCCGGGGATTCCGGAGAGGCTCTCGATACCGGTGAGCTCCTGCTCGACCGCGTACCGCACGACGTCGTCCCACGGGGTGCCGGCCGGGACAGTCAGCGTGGCGCCGGCGCACGCGGAGGCGTCGGGGACCTCGATCCCGCTGCGCACGTCGCGCACGACGACCCCGTCGAACCCGGCGTCGGCCACCAGGAGGTTGGAGCCTCCCCCGACCACCAGCAGCGGCTCGCCCTCGGTGTCGGCGGACCGGACGGCGTCGATGAGCTCGGCCTCCGTCGTCGTCTCGACGTACCGGCGCGGGGCCCCGCCGACCCGGAGGGTGGTGAGGTCCGCGAGGGTGGAGGCCACGGCGGTCGAGGCGGGCCAGACGATGGTCGGGGGGACGGTCGCCGGCGAGCAGTCAGCCGTGCTCAGCTCAGTCTGCACACGCTCAGGCTAGCCGCGGTTCTTCAGCGGGGCCGCGGCGTTCACCACGAGCAGACCCAGCACGACCGGCACGATGATGACGAGCAGGGCGTGGCGGTAGCCGACCTGCTGGGCCAGCAGGCCGAGCAGCGGCGGGCCGGCCAGGAACGCGCTGTAGCCGATGGTCGACACGACGCTGACGCGTGCGGCGGCCCGGATCGGGTCGTCCGCGGCGGCGCTCATGCCCACCGGGAAGCCCAGCGCGGCGCCCGCGCCCCACGCGACGATGCCCACGATCGCGAGGCCCAGGTGCCCGGCGAGGCCGAAGACCAGCAGGCCCACGATCGACAGGGCGGCGCACAGCCGCAGGATCGTCACGCGCCCGTACCGGTCGAGCAGGGTGGTCCCGAACCACCGCATCGCGGTCATCGCGCTGACGAAGATCGCGAAGGCGAACGCGCCGATCGCGTGCGGGACGTCGAAGCCGTCGACGACCGACAGGCTCACCCAGTCGTTGGCGGCGCCCTCGGTCAGCGCGGCCGCCAGCACGACGAGGCCGATGAGCAGCGTCCGCGGCTCGAGCCAGGCGGCCAGGGCCCCGCGGGCACCCTTCCCGGTCTCGGCCGACGCGTGCCGCACCTCGGGCTCGTCGGCCAGCGGCAGGAACCGGCGCACCGCGAAGGCGACGCCGATCACGGAGAGGACCACGACGACCGGCACGTGCACGACGACCGGGACGTGCAGCCAGGCCGCGACGGCGGCGACCCCGGCGGCGGCGACCGTGCCGAACGAGAACCCCGCGTGGTAACGCGGCATGATCGTCCGCCCCAGCAGCTGCTCGACGGCGGCACCCTCCACGTTCATCGACGCGTCCCACACGCCCGTGCCGACGCCGAACAGCACGAGCCCGAAGCCGACGACGACGACCTCGCCGAGCGCGACGCCGACGGACGCGACGACCAGGCCGGTGGCGTTGAGGATCGCGAACGCCAGCACCGTGCGACGGGCGCCCRGCCGCTCGATGACCATGCCCGACAGCGGCAGCGCGACCAGGGAGCCGACGGCGCCGACCAGGAGCAGCAGGCCCATCTGCGCCGGGTCGAAGCCCAGCCCGTCGCGGATGGCCGGCAGGCGTGCGGCCCACGTCGCGAAGTTGAAGCCGTTGAGGAAGAACACGGCGAACACGGCGAGCGAGGCACCCTCCACGGCCTTGGCCACGGGCGCGCTCGACCGGGTCAGCTCGTCGTCGTGTCCCGCTGGCGTCGTCATCGGCCCTCCGGTGCTCATGATGTCGTCCGATCTGGGTCAGGTCACGCGCACGAGGCGGCGGCGGGTACGGCGGCGGCGGTCGGCCGCCAGGTGGTCGGCGTGCCGGACGGCGATCGCACCGAGCGGGTCCGGGTCGACATCCGCAAGGTGGACGAACGGCTCGTCGCCCTCGGGGCGGGCGGGCGCCTCCGAGATCGACGCCGTCTCGGGAGCCACGCGCCCGGCCAGCACGACGCTGGCCACCATCGCGACCGCGATGAACACCAGGGCGTGCCGGGCGCCGGTCGAGGCGGCCGCGATGCCGAGCAGCGGCGGCGCCGCGATCGAGGCCACCGAGGCGAACGACGAGACGACGGCGACCCGGCCGGCGGCGCGCATCGGGTCGTCGGACGCCGCTGCGATGCCGACGGGGACGGCCAGCGCGGCGCCGAAGCCCCACAGCACGATGCCGACGCCGGCGAGCACCAGCGAGGGCGCGAAGCCGAACAGGAGCAGGCCGACGATCGACACCAGCCCCGACACGCGCAGCACCGGCACGCGGCCGAACCGGTCGATCAGCCGGGTGCCCAGCAGCCGGACCAGGGTCATCGCGCCGACGAAGACGCCGAGCATCGCGCCGCCGACCGCCTCGGGCTGGGCGAAGCCGTCGACCACCGCGAGGGACAGCCAGTCGTTGGCGGACCCCTCGGACAGGGCCGCGGCCATGATGACGACGCCGATCAGCAGGGTGCGGGGCTCGCGCCAGGAGTCCAGGGCGGTCGCGATGCGACGACCGCGGCCGGCCGTGGCCACGCCCGGCGCCGGGAGCACGGACCGCGGCCGGTCGCCGGGCGCGTCGGCCAGCACGACCCCGCCC
>NZ_JBFULZ010000060.1:0-20698 GCF_054049635.1 Cellulomonas sp. P5_C6
GGGCGTCGAGCGCGACCTGCGCGCCGCCCGGATCGCCGGCCTCGCGGGGGAGATCGCCGCCCGGCTCGACGACGGCGACCCATGCCCGGTCTGCGGCTCGGCGGAGCACCCGGCCAAGGCCGTCCTGGCCGCCGACCACGTGTCCGCCGAGCGTGTCGAGCGGGCCGAGGCGGAGCGCGCTGCGGCCGAGGCCGGGCTGGCCGCCGCCGCCGAGCGGTGCAGCGTGCTGACCGAGCGTGCCGACGCGCTGCGTGCTCGCGTCGGGTCGATCACCGCCGAGGCGGCCGCGACGTCCACGGAGGTGGCGCGTGCCGCCGTTGCCGGGGCGCGGGCGGCCGAGGCGGACGTCGCCCGACTGGCACCCGCCCTCGACGGGTTCGACGCGCAGACGCGCGAGCGGGAGGGCGAGCGCGCCGCTGCGGTCGCGCGCCTCGCCGGGGATCGCGCGGGGCTCGAGGTCACGCGGCTGGACCTCGACGCGTCGGAGGCCGAGGTCGTGACGGCGCGGGCGGACCACCCGACGGTCGCTGCCCGGCACGCCGAGCTGCTCGAGCGCGCGGCCGCCTCGGCGTCGGTGCTGGACGCCCTGGCCGAGCAGGACGCGGCGCAGGAGGAGGTCGCCCGGCGGCAGGCCGAGCTGGCCGAGGGCCTGGCCGAGCACGGGTTCGACTCCGCGGAGGCTGCGACCGCGGCCTCGGTCGACGCGGCCGTCCTCGCCGAGCTGGACCGGATCGTCACGGCCTACGCGACTCGGCTGGACCGCGCCACCGCCGGGCTGGCGGAGCCGGCCATCGCCGCGCTCGACGACGACCTGGTGGTCGACCTCGACGGCGCGACGACGGCTGAGGCGACGGCTCGGGCCGAGGCCGCTCGGACCGCGGGGGAGGCGCGCGTCGCCGAGGAGTGCTCGACCGCCGCGTCGGTGGCGGCGGACGGCGTGCTGGCGGCCGCGACCGCGCTCACCGAGGCCGTCGAGGCCGCGGGTCCGGTGTCCCGCCTGGCCGACCTGACGGGCGGGGGCGGCGGGGACAACGCGCACCACCTCTCGTTGGCCACGTTCGTGCTGATGCGCCGCTTCGAGGACGTCGTCGCGGCCGCCAACGACCGCCTGCTCGTCATGTCGGACGGCCGCTACGAGCTGGTCCGCAGCGACGAGAAGGAGGACGTCCGGGCCCGCAACACCGGCCTGGCGATGCGCGTGGTCGACCACGTGACCGGGCACCCGCGCGACCCGCGGACGCTGTCCGGCGGCGAGACGTTCTACGTGTCGTTGTGCCTCGCGCTCGGCATGGCTGATGTCGTCACCGCCGAGGCCGGGGGCATCGACCTGGGCACACTGTTCGTCGACGAGGGCTTCGGCTCGCTCGACCCGCACACCCTGGACCAGGTGCTCGCCGAGCTCGGTCGCCTGCGCGCCGGTGGCCGGGTGGTGGGGGTCGTGTCGCACGTCGAGGCGCTCAAGCAGTCGATCGCCGACCGCATCGAGGTCCGGCCGACGCCCGAGGGTCCGAGCACCGTGTCGGTGCGCGCGGGCTGATCGGGCCGAGCGGACGACGGGCGCGGTCCGCTAGCGGCGAGCCGTCGCGGTCACCAGGCCCAGCCGCGGGAGGCCAGCTCGACCTCTTCTCGGAAGCGCTCGGCCGGGTCTCCCTTGGCGACCACCTGCACCTCGACGCCGGCCAGGTGGCACGCCTCGGCGAGCAGCTGGTCGTACGCGAGCTGCGAGGCGATGATCCGCTCCGCCCGGGCGAAGGTGTGGGTATCCAGCTCGAGCGACCGCACGTGGTCGGCAACGACCCCGAGCCTCTCCTGCACGCGGAGCGTCATGAACGGGTCGAACTCGGGCTTGCGCTCCCGACGCAGGTGGGCTGCCACGCGCTCGAGGCGTGCGGCCACGAACGTGCGCCACCGCGGCGGATCGTCGGGCGACGGGAACAGCTGCCAGATCGCCATGAAGACGAGCGCCGGGACGAAGAGGATGGCGAACATCAGCAGCCAGCGCATCGGGCGTCCTTCATCGAGCGTGTACCGCTCAGGCTAGGTCGCGAATGTGACCCACGCCACAACAATCTGTCGATGCCTGGTTGCGATGTGATGACGGCGCGCGGAAGCTCCGACGCGTGCCCGCCACGCGGCGGGTCAGCCGGGGCAGGGCACCGCATCGGACTCGACCTCGTGCCCGCGGCCCGGCTCTCCCCGGCTCGCGCTCGGCGCGGCCGCACGGACCTGCACCGAGGCGGCCGCGGCGCGCTCGCGGACGAGGGCCTCGGACTCGACACCCGCGCCGACGAAGGGGACGGGTGCGCGGTCGGTGACGGCACCCGTGACCGAGGCCGCCGCGACGACGAGCTCGGCCTCGGCGACCGGACCGCGTGCCCACGACCGGCGCACGGCCACGAGGAGGATCGAGGCGACGACGATCACCCCGGCCATCACCGCGGCCATGGTCACGGGCGTCGGCGTGCCGCCGAGGCTGGTCAGCGGTGCGATGAGGGCGCCCAACCCGAACTGCAGGGCGCCGAGCAGGGCGGCCGCGGACCCGGCGCGGTGCGGGTTGGACGCGAGCGCGATGGCCGGCGCGGACGGCAGCACGAAGCCGGCGGTGCCGAGGGTCAGCACCAGCAGCACGGTCACGGGCCAGAACGGGGCGCCGAGCAGGGTCGTCGCGAAGAGGGACAGGCTGAGGACCAGGCCCGCGGCGACGGCGCCGGACAGCACCTGCTCGGGCGTGAACCGGCCGACGAGCGCGCCGTTGACCTGCGACCCGGCCGTGATCGCGACGGCGCCGGCGGCGAACACCCAGCCGAACTGCTGCGGCGACAGGCCGTACCCGTCCTGGAACACGAAGGTGGACGACGCGACGTAGGTGAACATCGCCGAGAGGTAGAACGCGGACATCAGGGCCAGCCCGAGGAACGGGAGGTCGGTGATGAGGTCGCGGTACGTGCGCAGCGCGGCCCCGGTGCCGCCGGTCCGGCGGAGCTCGACCGGGAGCGACTCGCGCAGCGCGAACGAGGCGATGACCAGCAGCGTCGCGCCCGTGGCGGCGAGGAACACGAAGATCAGCCGCCACGAGCCGACCAGCAGCAGCTGGGCGCCGATGGTGGGCGCGAGGATCGGGGCGACGCCGACCACGAGCATCAGCCGCGCCATCACCTTGGAGACGGCGAGGCCCTCGTACTTGTCGCGCACGATCGCCATCGAGATCACCATGCCGGCGGCCGCGGTGAAGCCCTGCACGAACCGGAGCGCGGTGAACGCGGTGATGTTCTGCACGAGCGTGAGGCCGACGGAGACGAGCACATACACGGACAGCGCACCGAGCAGCGGGCGGCGCCGGCCGAAGGCGTCCGAGATCGAGCCGAACAGCAGCTGACCCAGGGCGAGGCCCGCGAGGGAGGCGGCGATGGTGAGCTGCACGGCCGCGGCGGGCGCGTGCAGGTCGGCCGCGATCTGCGGGAACGCGGCGAGGTACGTGTCGAACGTCAGGGGGCCGACGGCGGTGAGCGCCGACAGCAGGAGGACGAAGCCGACGCTCACACGCGTCGCGGGGATCCGGGCCATGCCAGACCCAAGGTTGCGGGGCGCAAGCATCTTCCCGAGGTGTCCAGCACGTGGGACGGATCACGTCCCGTTCGCGACCTACGTCCGTCACGGGCGGTCCGCGACGTGCCGATACTCAAGGGGTGACGGGACCGACGGGCGACGCGTGGTGGGACGACGACCCCGTCGTCGACCCTCCGGCCCAGGAGCCCCCGACGCGGTCGCGCCGGGCGCCGGCCCGGATCCTGGTCGTGGTCGCCCTGGTCCTGGCGTCGCTGATCGGCCTGGCGTTCGTCGTCCGCGCCGCCGTCGCGCCGCCCGCCAAGGACGCAGCGGCACCGACGGCGTCGGCCTCGCCGACGACCGAGCGGCCGAGTCCCACCCGGACCAGCATCCCGAGCCCGAGCCCGAGCCCCACGGACCCGACCACCGCCCTGCCCACGCCCGAGCCGGCTCCGCCCGCCGACGCCGCGCAGTCTCCGACGGCGCTGGCCACCGTGGCGCTGCTCCCCGTCAAGGGCCGCGCGCCGAAGACCGGGTATGACCGGGACCTGTACGGCCAGGCGTGGAAGGACGTGGACCGCAACGGCTGCGACACCCGCAACGACATCCTCCGCCGGGACCTCACAGACCAGGTGCTCAAGGCCGGGACCAACGGCTGCGTGGTGGCGTCGGGGACGCTGCAGGACCCGTACTCGGGCACGGCGATCGCGTTCGTGCGCGGGCAGGACACCACGACGGCGGTGCAGATCGACCACGTCGTCGCGCTGTCGGACTCGTGGCAGAAGGGCGCCCAGCAGTGGGAGACCGGCAAGCGCGAGGCGTTCGCCAACGACCCGCTGAACCTGCTCGCCGTGGACGGTCCGCTCAACATGCAGAAGAGCGACGGGGACGCGGCGACGTGGCTGCCGCCGAACCGGGCGTACCGCTGTCCGTACGTGGCGCGGCAGGTGGCCGTGAAGTACACCTACGGGCTCTGGGTGACGCAGGCGGAGCAGGACGCGATGGTCCGGGTGCTGTCGACGTGCCCGACCGAGCCGTTGCCCGTGGGGTCGGCGGTGCCGCCGTCGGCGGTGGCCGAGCCGGCGCCGGCGGTCGTCGTGCCCGCGCCGCCCGCGGTGGTCGCGCCGGCACCACCGGCGGTCGTGGAGCAGCCGCCCGCGGCCCCGGGCGCCGTCACCGGGCCCTTCCAGAACTGCACGGAGGCCTGGGCCGCCGGCGCCGCGCCCGTGCACGTCGGCGACCCCGGCTACGCGCCGAAGCTGGACCGGGACAACGACGGGATCGGGTGCGAGAGGCGCCCGTGAGCCGCGAGGCCCTAGCGTGAGGCCCGTGAGCGGACGCGGTGTGGTCGTGGGAGTCGTCGCGGTCGTCGTGCTGGTGGGCGGCGTGTTCGTCGCCGACCGGGTGACGGAGGCGACCGCCGAGCAGCGGGTGGCCGACGCCATCGAGCAGAACCTCGACGGGGTCGTCGGCACGCCGACGATCGAGATCGGCGGGTTCCCGTTCCTCACGCAGCTGCTGTCGGGGTCGCTGAACGACGTCTCCGGCCAGGTGGACGGGGTCACGCTCGAGGGCATCAAGGCCACCGACGTGACCGTGGAGGCCCAGGACGTGAGCACGTCCGAGCCGTACACCCTCGGCACGGCGACCATCGAGGCGACGCTGCCGACGGCGTCGATCGAGCAGATCGTCAAGGACAAGTCCCAGCTCGACGTCACCGTCGCGGTCGACGGGACGTCGCTCAAGGCGTCGGGCAAGGTGCTGGGCCTGACGCTGGCGGCCAACCTGGTGCCGCGGGTCGAGGACGGCAAGCTGCTGGTCAACGTCGAGGACGTGCAGATCGCGGGGCTCACGGTGTCCGTGGACGACCTGCCGAACGCGATCGGCAAGCGGCTCACCGACGTGGAGATCCCGGTCAGCGGGCTGCCCGAGGGCCTGGAGCTGTCGGGGGCGACCGTGGTGGGCACCGGCGTCCGGATCACGGCCACGGGCACGGACGTGGTGCTCCCCGCCGAGGCTCCGCCCGCTGGGTAAGGTCCGTGCAGCCCGACCGTCCGGTCGGACGACGACGGACCGGAGGACAGTGCCCGTGGACTGGCTCGGCGACGCCTGGCACGACCTCACGACGCCGCAGCCGGTGCCCTCGAGCACCGCGGTCCTGACTACGGCCGGGGCGGTGCTGCTGGTCCTCGTGGTGCCGACCGCGTGGCACGTCGCCCGGCACGGGCTGACGATCGTGCACGAGGCCGCGCACGCGGGGGTGGCGGTGCTCGTCGGCAGACGCCTGTCCGGCATCCGGGTGCACTCCGACACGTCGGGCCTCACGGTCTCGGTGGGCAAGCCCAGGGGTCCGGGCATGGTCGCGACGGCCGCCGCGGGGTACGTCGGGCCGGCCGTGCTGGGCGTCGGCGCGGCGTGGCTGCTGTCCCGCGGGTACGCGGTCGCCCTGCTCTGGATCCTGCTCGTGGTGCTCGTGCTCGTGCTGGTGCAGATCCGCAACTGGTACGGCCTGTGGGCGGTGCTGGTGACCGGCGCGCTGCTGGTCGCGATCACCGTCTGGGGCTCGGCGACCGTGCAGGGCATCGCCGCGTACGCGATGACGTGGTTCCTGCTGCTCGGCGCGCCGCGCGCAGTGCTCGAGATGCAGTCGGAGCGCCGACGGGCCCGTCGCCGCGGCGTCGCCGACACGTCCGACGCCGGTCTGCTGGCCCGCCTGACCCACCTGCCCGGCGGCGTCTGGGTGGTCATCCTGCTGCTCGTCTGCCTGGCGGCGCTCGCCCTCGGCGCGAGCTGGCTGATCGGGCTCCAGCTGTAGAGGCTGCAGCTCTAGAGAAGGACGTACCGCATGATCGGCCGCTCCGGCGAGCGTCTGGCCACCTCGGCGAACCCCGCGGCGGCGAACGTCGTCGCGTAGCCCATGCTGGTCGCGCTGGGCGAGACGGCGCCGTCGAGCGGGTACGCCTCGACCGCGGGCGCTCCGGCGGCCCGTGCGAGGTCGAGCGCCCCGGCGATCAGCGCGGACATCACCCCGTCGCGGCGGTGACCCTTGCGCACGTAGAAGCAGGTGATCGCCCAGACGGGCACCTCGTCGACGCGGCGCACCCGCCACTGCTGGTCGAGCGCGGGGACGTCGTCGCGCGGGGTGACCTGGCACCAGCCGACCGCGACGTCGTCCCGGAAGGCGAGGAGGCCGGGCGGAGGGCCGGTGACGACGATCTCGCGCAGGTCCGCGCGGTTCTCCGCCGCGGGCCGGCGGCGGTAGGACGGCCCGATCCGGTACGCCATGCACCAGCAACGGGCGGCCGGTCCGCCCGCGTCCAGGAGCTCCTCGAGCGCCGGCCAGCGCTCGGGCGTGAGGGCGACTACCGTTGTCACACCGAGCGGCCGACGACGCGCGGGTGGTCCTTCCACGCCGGTAGCGTCGCCATGTGGGCGAGCGTCTCGGCCTCGAGCTGCTTGCGGGGGGCTGACGGGTTGTGGCGCGCCTGCCAGCCGACCATCCGCTCGAACCGCTCGTCGAAGGCCTGCAGGTTGCCGTCCGCGTCGGTGCAGTACGCGCAGTACCGGCCGGACTCGATGGGCATGCCGCAGCTGTCGCAGTGCAGGTCGTGGCTCATGGTCGTGCTCCTTCGTTGAGGGCTTCCAGGGCGCCGACGAGCGCGGTGCGCTGGTCGGGGGAGAGGCGCGCCGCCGCACCGGCCAGCAGCTCGGTGGACAGCACCTGGCGCTCGCGGTCGAGGGCGTCGAACCCGGTCGGGGTCAGCCAGACCAACGTCCGGCGGCGGTCGACGGGGTCGGGCTCGCGGGCGAGCAGGTCCTTGGCCTCGAGCTGGCTGACGATGTCGCTGACCACCGACTGCGCGCGGTCGAGGTGCTTGGCCGCCTCGCCGACGGTGAGCGGACCGGTGTGCGCGAGGTGCAGCAGGACCGCCCGGGACGCTCCCGACATCTGCGCCCGCTTGCCGTCGCGGCGGTGGAAGCGCAGGTAGGCCTGCTGGAACGCCGCCTCGAACGCGCGCGCGAAGGCCTGCGGGTCGTCGGCGGGCGTCGGTTCGGTCATGACGATCACGGTGCTCCGCGGCGAATCCATCGTCAATCCCGATGCGTTCCAGCGGGCATGATCGACCGGTGATCCTGGTGCGCGGTGGGGTGCTGGTGGGCGACGAGCCGGTGCGGGCGGACCTGCGGGTGGTGGGCGACCGCATCGCGGAGATCGGTCCGGACCTGCCGGTCGACGGTGCCGACGTCCTCGACGCCGACGGCCTGCTCGTGCTGCCCGGCTTCGTCGACGCGCACGCGCACGGCGACGCGGCCGTGCTCGACCCGGACGTGCAGGCGGCGCTGACCCACCAGGGCGTGACCACGGTCGTGCTGGGCCAGGACGGCGTCTCGTTCGCACCCTCCCCGGCGGGGTCCGGGGCGTCGGAGTACGCCGAGCGGTACTTCGCCGCCATCAACGGCTCCCACCCGACGTTCCGCGGCGGGTCCGTGTCCGACCTGCTGGGCACCTACGACCGCACGACGACGGTGCACACGGCGTACCTGGTACCGCACGGGACCCTGCGGTACGCGGTCATGGGCGCCGACAACCGGCCCGCGCGGCCCGGCGAGGTCGCGGCGATGGTGCGGCTGCTCGAGCAGGGTCTCGACGACGGCGCCCGGGGGATGTCGACCGGGCTCGAGTACGCGCCCGCGTCGTCCGCCGACCGGGACGAGCTCGTCGCCCTGTGCGCGGTGCTCGCACGCCGGGGCCGCCCGCACGTCTCGCACATGCGGGGCTATGAGGACCGCGCACCGGCGGCGCTCGCGGAGCTGCTCGACCTGGCCCGCGCGACCGGCGTCGGCACCCACGTCTCGCACTACCACGGGCCCGCCGGGCGCCTGGGGCCACTGGTCGACGACGCCCTGGTCGGGGGGCTGGACCTGACGTTCGACGCGTACCCGTACCTGCGCGGCGCGTCGATCCTCGCGCTGGTCGCGCTGCCCGACTCGCTGCCGCTGGCCGACGCCGACCGGACGCTCGCGCTGCTGGCGGACCCCGCTGTGCGCTCGCGGCTGCCGGCCCGGGACGAGGTCTGGCCGCGCGTCACTCTGGCCTGGGTCCCGGGGCTGCCCTGGGCCGAGGGTCTGTCGCTGCTCGAGGTGGCCGGCCGGCTCGGCATGACCCCCGCCGACGCGGCCCTGCACCTGCTGGTCACGACGAACCTGCAGGTCGGCTGCGTGTTCGACCAGCCGCCCACCAACTCCGACGAGTCCATGCGCGCGCTCCTGCGCCACCCGGCCCACTGCGCCGGGTCCGACGGCATCTACGGCGGCGGCCACCCCCACCCGCGCGGCTGGGGCACGTTCGCCCGGCTGCTCGGTCGGCATGTCCGCGAGCTGGGCGACTGGGACTGGCCGACCGCGGCCCGGCACCTGTCGACCACGGCCGCCCGACGGTTCGGGCTCGACGACCGCGGCTCTCTCGACGTCGGGCGGCGCGCGGACCTCGCGGTCGTCGACCCCGCGACCGTCATCGACAACGCGACGTACGAGGACCCGCGCCGGCTCGCCGCCGGCGTGCACGCCGTGCTCGTCGACGGCGTCCCGGCCCTCCGGGACGGGCGCCTCACCGGCGCGCTCCCCGGGCGCCCGGTGCGCTGAGAGGGAGACTGGTCCCCGTACCGCTCACCACCTCGAGAGGCAGTGCGATGACCCGCGAGAAGATCAGCACCCCCGACGCACCGCAGCCCGCGGGGAACTACTCGCAGGGGATCCGGCTGGGCAACCTCGTGTGGACCGCGGGCTTCGGGCCGCAGGACCCGGTGACCGGCGCGATCCCGGAGTCGGTGGCCGACCAGACCAGGCAGGTGCTGCGCAACGTCGAGGCCACGCTGGCCGCCGCCGGCCTCGACCTCGGCGACGTGGTGAAGACGACCGTCCACCTGGCCGACCTCGCCGACTTCGCGGAGTTCAACGAGGCCTACGGCGAGTTCTTCCCGTACCCGAAGCCGGCGCGCACGACCGTCGGATCGCAGCTGGCGGGGATCAAGGTCGAGATCGACGTCGTCGCCGGGCGCCTCACGTCGGACGACGACTGATCAGAACCACGTGGTGACCACGTCGACCACCCGGTGGTCGGCGTCCAGGACCGGGATCGCACGCCACTTGTCGAACGCGGTGCACGGGTGCGAGATGCCCAGCTCGAGCAGGTCGCCCACCTGCAGGTCCGTCCCCGAGCCCTCCAGATAGGCGTGCTGGTCGTTGGTCCGAGTGACCGTCCAGCCGGTGATGTCGACCGGGTCCTGGTCCGGGCGGTGGCGCCGGAGGGGGACCGGGAGGCCCGAGTCGTAGGGGACGTCGCGCTTGCCGGCGCCGACGAGCGCCAGACCGTCCTCGGGGGTCGACGACACCTGCGCCCAGACCCGCAGCGCCGGCCGGAGGTCACCGACGATCCGGGCGAAGGGCGTCGACGCCACGTAGGTGCCGTGGTCGTGCGTGACGTACGAGCCGGACCGCAGGATCGTCGTGCTGGGGACCCCGGCGACGTCGGTCCCGCCCAGCACGTCGGCCACCGCGTCGAAGTACGCGGACCCCCCGGCGGACAGCACGACGTGCTCGCGCAGCAGCCCGGCGCCGACGAGCATCTCGGCCACGGCCCGCACGGCGGCCAGGAACTCCCGCGCGGAGTCGACGTCGGGCAGCCCGCCCTCGTAGGCGCTCACCCCGGCGAGCTCGATGCCCGGCGTCCGGGCGAGGTGCTGCGCGACCGCGAGGGCCTGGTCTCCCGTGCGGACCCCGGTCCGACCGGCCGCGTGCCCGACCTCGAGCAGCACCCGGACCCGGCCGCCGTCGAGCGCCGCCGCGGCGATGTCCACCGCCTCGACCGAGTCGACGCAGAAGAGGATCTCGGCGTCGTCGACCGACGCGATCCACCGCAGCACGGTCGGGTCGAGCACCTCGTTGGCGACGAGCAGGCGCCGGACCCCGAACGAGTACGCGGCGAGCAGCTGGTTGCCGGTCGCGACCGTGATGCCCCAGGCCCCGGCGTCGAGCTGGGCGGCGAACAGCTCGGGGGACATGGTCGTCTTGCCGTGCGGTGCGAACGCGAGGCCGTGCTCGGCGGTGAACGCGGCGAGCTGGGCGATGTTGTGCGCGAGCGCGTCGGCGTCGAGGGTCAGCGCCGGCCAGGTCAGCGCGCCGTCGAACAGCGTGTGACCTGCGGCGACGAACTCGGACCGGGTCACCGGCGCGGGCGCCCAGACGCCCTTGGTGGTCGGGCCGAGGAGGAGGGGCGGGAGGCGCAGGCTCATGGTGACCTCACGGTACCGACGACGCACCGGCCGAGCTCACGGTCCAGCGCGTCGTGCTCGGCCCGGGTGACCCACAGGCCGTAGGCCGACTTCACGCGGACCTGCCGCAGCGCGTAGACGCACCGGTACCCGCGGTTGGGCGGCAGCCACGTGGCCGCGTCGCCGGCGCCCTTCTCCTGGTTGGCCGGGCCGTCGACGGCGAGCAGGTTGGCCGGGTCGTTGGCGAACTCCTCGCGCACGGCCGGCGTCCACGCCTGCGCGCCCGTCTGCCAGGCGTCGGCGAGGGCGACGACGTGGTCGATCTGGACGTCGGCGGACGCGGGCCCGCGGGCGAAGGGGATGGGGACGCCTGTGTACGGGTCGTCGAGCGTGCCGCTCAGCACCGCGCAGCCGTCGAGCACGGTCTCCGTCAGGTCGCGCCGCAGCACGTCGTTCCGGGTGTCGCAGCCGTTGCGGTCGACGTCGGCCCACGGCTGCCCGAACCGCTCCCGCGCGTAGCCCGTGGTGGGCGCCCGGCCCCGGACCGCGAGCGCGTCGAGTGACGCCCGGCCCGCCGCGAGGTCGTCGGCGGTGACCGCGTACCGCGCGGCGACGCGCGCCTGCGACCAGGCGGGTGCGCCCGCGCCGAGCATCACGCAGACCGCGAGGGCGACGAGCCACGGCCACGGTGATCGCCGCCTGTCGTCCACGGCCCGAGGGTGCCCGGACCCGCCGGTGCGCCGCGGATCGCCGTGGGGACGCGGAGGTCTGTGCGCGGCTCGGCTTGACTTCGAGCGCACTCGAAGAGCAACCATCGGGGCCATGAGCGTGATGGTGGAATCGGGAACCCCGCGGGCTGACGTCTCCCTGAGCATCGCCGAGGCGGCGCAGGTGACCGGTCTGACCACGCACGCCCTGCGCTACTACGAGCGGGACGGGCTGCTACTCGACACGGTCGACCGGGCGTCGTCGGGCCACCGGCGGTACTCGGAGGTGGACCTCGGCTGGATCCGCATGGTCACGCGGCTGCGGGCGACCGGGATGCCGATCCGCGAGGTCCGGCAGTACGCCGACCTGGTCCGGGCCGGCGACGGGAACGAGGACCAGCGGCTCGCGCTGCTGCGGGCGCACCGCGACCGGGTGCGGCTCGAGCTGGTCGAGGTGGCCGCCCACCTGGACGCGATCGAGCTGAAGATCGACCTGTACGAGCGCACGACCGACACGTCCGCCTGACAGGACCTCCGCACGCCGGCACCTACGGTCGGCGGTGTGCCAGAGGAGCTGATGTCGCCCGTGACGAGCACGGACGGGCGCCGGCGTGTCCCTCGGCTGGTCGCCGCGCTCGTCGCCGTCGGGCTCGTCGGGCTCGGGATCGCGGTCAGCCGCGTCGACGCCACGTTCGCCGACCCCCTGGGCGACGCCGTCTACGCCGCGTTCGTCTACGCCCTGGTGGTCGTCGCCGCGCCCCGGGCGAGGCCGCGCACGGTCGCCGCGGTCGCCCTCGGGTTCTGCGTGCTGGTCGAGCTCGCGCAGCTCACCGGGATCCCGGCGCGGATCGTCGACGCCGTGCCGGTCGCCCGGTACGCGCTGGGCACCACGTTCGCCGCCGTCGACCTGCTCGCGTACGCGGTCGGCGTCGCGCTCGCGGCCCTCGTGCACCGGGCCGGTGCTGTGCCACGCTGACGGTCCGGGGAGCGACGAGCGGGGGGCCCGATGGATCCGTCCTACAGCCTGGGCGTGCGGCTGGCCTGCGAGTTCATCGGCACCGCGATCCTCATCATCCTGGGCAACGGCACGGTCGCCAACGTCCACCTCAAGGGCTCCAAGGGGTACCGCGGGGGCTGGTCGCTGATCGCCATGGGGTACGGGTTCGGCGTGATGATCCCGGCGATCATGTTCGGCGGGATCAGCGGCAACCTGATCAACCCGGCGTTCACGCTGGGCCTGGCCACGTGGGGGCTCTTCCCGTGGTCGGAGGTGGCGCCGTACATCGTCGCCCAGATGCTCGGCGCGATCGCGGGCCAGTGCGCCATCGTCGTGACCCACAAGCCGTACTACGACCAGACCACGGACCCCGAGGACATCCTCGCGACGTTCTCGACGATCAACGCCGCCCACTCGCGCCTGAACGGGTTCCTCAGCGAGCTGCTCGGGTCCGTGATCCTGTTCTCCTGCGCCCTGGCGATCGTGCACTCGCCGCTGACCGCGAACGAGCCGGCCGTCGCGCACCTCGCCCTGGGCTTCCTGGTGTGGGGCCTCGTCGCGGGGCTCGGCGGACCGACCGGCCCGGCGCTCAACCCCGCGCGCGACCTCGGACCCCGCATGGTCCACGCGGTGCTGCCGCTGAAGAACAAGGGCTCGTCGCAGTGGGACTACGCGTGGGTGCCGGTGGCGGCGCCGATCCTCGGCGGGGTCATCGGTGTCGGGGGCTGGTACCTGCTGCTCGGCTGAGACTCAGTCGTCCGTCGGCTCCAGCACGAACACCGGGATGAGACGGTCTGTCTTCGTCTGGTAGCCCGCGTACGCCGGCCACACCTCGTTGGCGCGCGCCCACCACTCGTCGCGCTCGGCGCCCGACAGCTCGCGCGCGACGTAGTCCTTCTTCACCGGGCCGTCCTGCAGCTCGACGTGCGGGTGCTCGACCAGGTTCCGGTACCAGGAGGGGTTCTCGGGGGTGCCACCCTTCGACGCCACGACCGCGTACCGACCGTCGTGCTCCACGCGCATGAGGGCCGTCTTGCGAAGCGTGCCGCTCGACGCGCCGAGGGAGGTCAGGACGATGACGGGCTTGCCCTTCAATGTGTTGGCCTCGGCGCCGCCGGTGCGCTCGTAGGTCTCGGCCTGCTTGCGGGCCCACGCGGACGTGCTCGGTCGGTACTCCCCTGTCAGTGGCATACCGGGGTGAACCGCTCGGCCGGGTACACGCATTCCCGCCGAGCCTCAAGCAACGGCCCCGGGCAACCGATGAGTGGTCGTCACAGAGCGTGCTCAGCGCTCGCACAGATCGGAGATCGCCGTGAAGTTCAACCCGCCCCCGAACTGGCCGCCGCCCCCGGAGGGGTTCACGCCGGAGCCCGGGTGGACGCCCGACCCGATGCTGCCCGCGCCGCCGCCGGGCTGGCAGCTGTGGGTCGAGGACAGCGTCCCGCTGGCGGGGGAGTCGACCAACGCTGCGCGACACCACAAGCAGGCTGTCACGTCGTTCTGGGTCGGCATCGCGTTCTTCCTCGGCGGAGCCATCTCCACGGTCGTGACCTCGAACTCGACCACCGGCGTCTACTGGTACGGCGGCATGATCTTCGGCGTCGCGTCGCTGGTCAGGGCGTTCACCGCGTACCGGTCGTCCCGCAAGGAGGGGGCCCCGGCGATCAAGGGCGGGGCCAGGGCGGTCGCGATCGTCGGTCTCGTGCTCGTCGTCGGGTCCGGCGTCTCCGCCGCAGCCGCGTTCTTCGGGCAGGAGACCCTGTCCGACACCGCGGGCTCGTGCTGGCACATCGACGGCGACGACAACGCGCTCCTGGTCTCGTGCGACGACGACCACGAGTACAAGGCCGTCTCCGAGGTCGACGACCCGGAGCAGTGCCCGGACGAGATGTACCTCGAGGGCGAGGGCGAGTCGTCGTCCGTGCTCTGCCTCCAGGAGGACTGACCCGCACGACGATGCTCCCGGTCCGGGGACCGGGAGCATCGTCGTGCCCGGGCTACTTCTGGTCGTCCAGGAGGCTCTTGGCCTTCTCGACCACGCTGTCGACGATCCCGTCCTGGCCGTCGCTCGTCTTCGCCTTGACGGCCTCGCCGGCCTTGTCGAGCGCGTCCTTGGCCTGCTCCTCGTGGCCGTCGAGCAGGTTCTTCGCCTGGTTTGCCAGATCCTCGATACCCATGGCACCGCCCTTCCGTCGGTCGAGTGGACGACTCAGTCTGCGCCCGCCGGCGAGGCCGCGCCCGGCGTGGTGACGCCGTGCTCGACGGTGGTCCGCGGCATCGCGGCGGACGCGGCGACCAGCCCGACGGCGACCACCGCGACGGCCGCGAACGCCACGGTCACGGCGTCGCCGAAGAGTGCGGGGTCCTGCGCCGGGCTCTCGCCGTTCAGCAGGGCGTTGACCAGGGCGCCGAGCGCCGCGACACCGACGGCGCTCCCCATGGACCGTGAGAACAGGTTGGCGCCCGTGACCACGGCCCGGTCGCCCCAGCCGACGCTCGACTGCGCGGCGATGAGGCTGGGCGACGCCACGAGCCCCATCCCGGCGCCGGCGACGAAGCACGCCAGCCCGACGGCGAGCACCGAGGGGTGCATCGACGCCAGCACCAGCCCCACGGTCCCGAGGACCACGACGCTGGACCCGATGAGCATGGTCGTGCGGAACCCGAACCGCAGGTACAGCCGTCCCGACTGCGACGCGGTGATGGGCCAGCCGATCGTGAGCGCCGCCAGGGTCAGGCCCGAGGTCAGCGGAGAGACGTCGAGCAGGGCCTCGAGGAACGACGGCACGTACGACGTGAGCCCGATGAGGATGACCCCGACCCCCACCGCCACCAGGGCGGAGGCGCGCAGCAGGCGTCGCGAGAACACCCACAGCGGCAGCACCGGCTCGGCCGCGTGCTGCTCCACGCGCACGAAGGCCACCAGCAGCAGGAGGCCGACGACGATCGCGCCGATGCTCGGCAGGGAGACCCACTCCCACGCGTTCCCGCCCTCGAGCAGGGCCAGGATCAGCAGGCTCATCCCCGTGGTGAGCAGCGCGCCGCCGGCCCAGTCGATGCGGTGCCGGGTGCGCTCGACGGTCTCGTGGAAGTAGCGGACCAGCAGCCAGGCGGCGGCGAGGCACAGCGGGACGTTGACGAAGAAGATCCAGTTCCAGCTGAGGAACTCGGAGAACAGGCCGCCCAGCGTCGGCCCGACCACCGACGACACGGCCCACACGCTCGCGATGTAGCCCTGCGCCTTGGCCCGCTCGGCGACCGTGTAGATGTCCCCGGCGATCGTGATGGCCATGGGCTGCACGGCCCCCGCGCCCAGCCCCTGCACCGCGCGGAACGCGATGAGCGCGGGCATCGACCACGCGAACCCGCACAGGACGGAGCCGAGCAGGAACAGGCCGATGCCTAGCAGGATGATCGGCTTGCGCCCGATGGTGTCCGCCAGCTTGGAGTAGATGGGGACGCTCACCGCCTGCGTGAGCAGGTAGACGGAGAACAGCCACGGGAAGCTGGTGAACCCGCCGAGGTCCGCGACGATCGTCGGCACCGCGGTCGCCAGGATCGTGGCGTCGATGGCGACCAGGCCGGTGGTCACCATGATGGCGACCAGGATCGGGCCGCGTTCCGTGCGGAACCCGACGCCGGTGCCCTGGGCGGTGCGCGCGCTGGTCAGGAGGGCCTCCAGAGGGGTAGGCCACCAGGATGCGTCAGCGCGTGAACCGGAGCCAGTTGATGTTCACCAGATCGGCCGCCGACGACGACGAGGCGCGCAGGTAGACGCGGTGCACGCCCGTCGGTCGCTGCGACGTCGGCGACGTCCGCGTGACCCACTGCTGCCAGCCGCCGGTCGAGGACGTGCCGAAGCGCGCGAGCAGCGGACCGCTCGGGGTGTCGAGGCGGACGTCGAGGTTCCCCGTCACGGTCGCGGCCGACGCCAGCCGCACGGACACCGCCGACGGGCCGCCGGCCTCGAACGAGACGTCGAACCAGCCGACGAAGTCGCCGTCCGCGACGTGCCCGACCGCCTGCCCGCAGCCGACGTCGGTGCAGCGGTCGACCTGCGTGCCGCGCTGGTCGTCGTAGAACACGGCGCCGATGGTGTCGTAGGCGCTCTGGGTCGCCGGGAAGCCGAGCCCGTAGCCGAGCGGGAACAGGGGTGTCTTCCCGTCGCCGGGGTTGATGGGCTGCTGCGCGGAGTCCACCATCCACGTCATCGGCAGCGTGCCGGTGGGCGCGCGCGCCCCGAACAGCACGTCGGTGATCCCGTCGCCCTGCGTGCCCGGCAGCCACGCCGCGACGGCGGCCCTGACCCCTCCCAGCTCCTGGTCGATGTCGAGCGGCCGGCCGCTGACCAGCACCAACGTCACCGGGACGCCCGCTGCCTCCACCCGATCCAGCACGGCCCGGTCGGTCGGCGTGAGGCGCATCGAGCCGGTGTCGTCGCCCCAGCCCTCGGCGTACGGCTTCTCCCCGACGGCGACGATCGCGCTCTGGTACGAGCCGTCGATCCCCGTGCCGTCGCGCGAGTAGGTGACCGTCGTCCCCGCGCTCACCGCCGCACGGACCCCCTCGAGGATCGTCGTGCCCGGCATCGCGTTGCCCGTGGTGCCCTGCCAGCCGAGGGTCCAGCCGCCCGACTGGAGACCGACGGAGTCGGCGGCGGCACCGACCACGGCGACCTTGCTCGCGCTGCGGGGGAGCGGGAGCACGCCCCACTCGTTCTTGAGCACGACGACCGACTCGCCGACGGCCCGCCGCGCGAGGGCCCGGTGCGCGGCCGAGCCGACCTGGCCCAGCAGCGACCGGTCCGCGAACGGGTGCTCGAACAGCCCCTGCTCGAACTTCTTGCGCAGGATCCGGCTCACCGCGTCGTCGATCCGGCTCATGCCCACGCCGCCCTGCTCGACCTGCTGCCTGAGCAGGCCGTGGAAGTGGTCGTAGTCGTCCGGGACCATCACCAGGTCGACGCCCGCGTTGATCGCCGTGCGCACGTCGTCGCCGCTCAGCGAGGTGCCGTCGCCGTCCAGGTAGTCGACGCCGCCGTAGTCCGACACCACGATGCCGGTGAAGCCCAGCTCGCCCTTGAGCACGTCGGTGAGCAGGTAGCGGTTGCCGTGCATGAGGGCGCCGTTCCAGCTGGAGTAGCTGACCATGATCGTCCCGACGCCCCGGTCGATCGCCGCCCGGAACGGCGGCAGGTGGATCGCCCGCAGCTGGGCCTCGGTGACCTCGGTGTTGCCGCGGTCGTCGCCCCCCGTGGTGCCGCCGTCGCCGACGAAGTGCTTCGCCGTGGCGAGGATGCCGGCGCCCTGCTCGCCGGTGATCTGCGCGCCGGCCAGGGCCGACACCCGGGCCGTGTCCTCGCTGTACGACTCGTAGGTGCGCCCCCAGCGGTCGTTGCGGGCCACGGCGACGACCGGCGAGAAGCTCCAGTCGATGCCGAGCGCGTCGACCTCCTGCCCGACCGCTCGGCCGACGTCCTGGACCAGCGCGGGGTCGTTCGTGGCGCCGAGACCGATGTTGTGCGGGAACACCGTGGCGCCCGGCAGCTGGCCGACGCCGTGGACCGCGTCGATGGCGTAGATCATCGGGACGCCGAGCCGGTTGGTCAGCGCCGCCCGTTGGAAGCCGTCGTACATGTCGGCCCAGCCGGTCGGGGTGTTCGTCGCCGGGCTGCCGCTCCCCGCCGAGAACCCGGCGCCGATCCGCCCGTTGGCCAGCCCGTCGGCGGTCACCCAGCGTCGCTCGATGAGCGTCATCTGGCCGATCTTCTCGTCGAGCGTCATGCGGCCCAGCAGGTCGGCCACCCGGACGCTCACGGGCCTGGTCGGGTCCTTGTACGGCGGGGGGTCCGCGGCGGCGGCGCCGGTGGCGACCGGTCCCGGGACCAGCGCGAGGAGCAGGACGACGGGCAGAAGTCGGAGCGCGCGCATGGCAGGCCATCCCTCGACAGCGCCCCGGTGCGCGGTACCCCTGCGGGGCGTCGTCGGCCCGAACCGCGCGGTCGGAGTGCCTCGTTCGAACCTACTCGGAGCCCTCGCGGCCGCAACCCTAGGCTGGCCCTCATGGCCTACGCGATGACCGGTTTCACCGTCCGTGACCACACCGTGCAGGTGCCGGTCGACTGGGAGTCGCCGGACCGGTTCGGGTCGATCGAGGTGTTCGCCCGCGAGCTGGTGGACCCCGAGAAGGCTGCCGACGACCTGCCGCTGCTGCTGTTCCTGCAGGGCGGACCGGGCGGCCAGGGGCCGCGGCCGCTGGGCGGTGGCTGGATCGCCGAGGCGCTGAAGAAGTACCGCGTGATCCTGCTGGACCAGCGCGGGACCGGGCGGTCGTCGCCGGTGGACGGTCGCGTGATCAGCGAGTTCACCGACGCAGCGCAGGCCGCCGACTACCTCGCGTGCTTCCGCGGGGACGCGATCGTCGCCGACGCCGAGCACCTGCGCGCCACCGTGTACGGCGGGCGGCGGTGGGCCACGCTCGGGCAGTCGTACGGCGGGTTCCTCACGCTCACGTACCTGTCGCAGCACCCATCGGCGCTGACCCGCTGCTTCGTCACCGGAGGGCTGCCGCCGGCGACCGTGACGGCCGAGGACGTGTACGCGGCGACGTACCGACGCCAGGCCGCGCGGAACCGGGAGCTCGCCCGGCTGCACCCGGCGGACGTCCCGCTGCTCGGGCGCCTGGCCGACCTCGCGGCGGACTCCGACGTCACCCTGCCGACGGGCGAGAGCCTCACCGTCGAGCGCCTGCAGCAGCTGGGGCAGGCGCTCGGGATGAGCACCGGGATCGACGAGGTGCACTGGCTGCTCGACACGGCGCTGGCCACGGACGGCTCGCTCTCCGACGGCTTCCTCGCGTCCGTGGCGCAGCACACCTCGTTCGCCGGCGGGCCCCTGTACGCCGTGCTGCAGGAGGTCATCTACCACCAGGGCACCCGCGAGCCCGGCTGGGCGGCGCAGTCCGAGCACGACCGGTGGCCGTCGTTCGCCGCGTCCGCGCGGCCTCTCCAGCTGACGGGCGAGGCGATCTTCCCGTGGATGTACGCCCAGCACCGGCCGCTGCAGCCGTTCCGGGGCGCCGCCGAGGAGCTGGCCGCGCGGACGTCGTGGCCGGCGCTGTACGACCTCGACCGGCTGGCCGTCAACGAGGTGCCCGTGGCGGCGGTGCAGTACTACGACGACCCGTACGTGGACCTCGACCTCGCCCTGGCGACCTCCGTCGGCAACCTGCAGGTCTGGATCACCAACGAGCACCTGCACGACGGGCTGCGGGTGGCCGGCGAGACGGTCCTGCCGACGCTGTTCGACCTCGCGGCCGGCAAGGCGCGGGTCACGGGGCGCTGACTCCGGTTCCGTACCTGCAATTTGATGGTTGCACATCGCCCGTCGGCGGCTTACCGTGATGCAACCTGATAGTTGCAGAATGGAGAACGTCATGAGCGAGAAGGACTTCACGACGACCTACACGGTGGACCAGACGCCGGACGAGGTATTCGCCGCCGTCACCGACGTCCGCGGCTGGTGGGTCGACGCCATCGAAGGGGGCACCGCGGAGCTGGGCGACGAGTTCGTGTTCCACAACGAGCCCATCCACGTGTCCCGGCAGCGGCTGACCGACGTGGTGCCGGGGGAGCTGGTCGAGTGGCTGGTCCTCGAGGCGGAGCTGAGCTTCGTCGAGGACAAGGCCGAGTGGACCGGTACGCGGATCCGGTTCGAGATCACGCCCGAGGGCTCCGGCAGCCGCCTGCGGTTCACGCACCTCGGGCTGGTGCCGGCGCAGGAGTGCTTCGAGATCTGCCACAACGCGTGGAGCTGGTACATCAACGTCAGCTTGCGCCGCCGGATCACCACGGGCACCGGCCTGCCCGGCCAGGTCCCGGCCGAGGCGCTCGAGGTCCCGGTCTTCGCCTGACGAACCGCCGCCGAGCGCGGCCCTGCGTCACCGAGCGCGCCTCCAGGTCGGCGAGCGCGCCTCCCTGCATCACAGAGCGCGCCCTCCCGTCGGCGAGCGCCGCCGTGCGTCGCCGAGCGCGCCTCCCCGTGGGCGAGCGCGGCCCCCCGTCGGCGAGCGCGGCCCCCAGGAGGGCGCGTTCGGCGACGGGAGGGCGCGCTCGGGGACGGGCGGGCGCGGTCGGGGTCAGGGGCGCGTGCCCGGGCGGGCGCCACCTCCGCCGGGGC
>NZ_JBFULZ010000061.1:0-20666 GCF_054049635.1 Cellulomonas sp. P5_C6
CCGCAGGAGCACCTGCAGGTCGTTCCCGCGCTCGCGGGCCACCCCGAGGCTGGCGCGGTACGCACCGCCKACCCCGCCGGCGAAGACGGACTCGAACAGCTGCGTGCCCATCGCGCGCAGGGGGGCCTCCTTGTCTCCCACGACCCGCCGGGCGGCCACGGCCGACGCGAGCACGGTCGCCTCGAGCAGCGGCAGGCCGGCCAGCAGGGCGGGGACGTCCAGCGTCATCGTGCCCTGCGGCTCGCCGCCCGACACCGAGCGCAGCACCTGGACCGAGTAGGTCCCGGCCTCGGGTCCCTGCTCGATCTCCAGCTCGATGACGTCGTCCACGGCATGCCCCCGTGCCGGTCGGTCGCGCCTGACAGCACGCCCGGTTCGCGGCTTTTGTCCAGCCCCGTCCTCGACGCTACGCCCGGGACCTCGGGGGGTCTACGACATTGGCCAGAGTTCCCCCGCTCCCCGACCGGCGTCGGGACCGGTCTACTCGCCGGTAACCCGCGCCGGAACGGCCCTCCGCGAACCCCGGCCGCACGCCTGTGACCTGCACTTTTACCGGGGTCTGTCCGCTGGCTGGACGGATCGCCCCGCGAGCCTCACACTTGCGCCTGCCCCCTCTGATGGTCCGGCCGCCGATGGCCGGGAAAGGACCCCCGGCCGTGCTGCGCACCGTGACTTCGCACCTGTCTCTCGACGTGCGCAACCCGCTCGAGATCCTGCTCTCCGTGGCCGTCGCCGACGGCGCCTACGACCGCTCCGAGATCTTCTCGGTGAGGCACGAGGACGGCCCCCTGGACGTCGCCGAGATCAAGATGGCGCACGGCGGCCGGATGCACCGCGTGCTGGCCCCCGCGGGCCGCCTGGTCGTCGACTACCAGGCCACCATCACCGGTCAGGCGGACCTGCCGGCCATCGAGGACGTCGACCTGGTCGAGTACCTGCGGCCCAGCCGCTACGCCGACTCGGACCGCCTCCTGGCCTTCGCCCGCGACCAGTTCCGGACCCTCGAGGGCGCCGAGCTGCTCGACGCCGTGGTCGCCTGGGTGACCGGCCACGTCACGTACCTCTCGGGCTCCAGCCTGCCGACGGACGGCGCCACCGACACGCTCCTCAAGCGCCGCGGCGTCTGCCGGGACTTCGCCCACCTGGTGGTCGCCCTCCTGCGCGCCAAGGACGTCCCCGCCCGCCTCGTCTCGGTCTACGCGCCCGGGCTCAAGCCGATGGACTTCCACGCGGTCGCCGAGGCGTACGTCGACGGCGCCTGGCACGTGGTCGACGCGACCCGGCTGGCCCCGCGCGAGTCGCTGGTGCGGATCGCCACCGGCCGCGACGCCACCGACACCGCGTTCCTGTCCTACTACGGCGGGCAGCTGTCCATCCGGGCCATGACCGTCACCGCCGCCGTGCACGCGGTGCTCCCGGCCGACGACGGCACGGGGCTCGTCCCRCTGCGCTGAGCCGGGTCAGACCGACAGGCCGACCAGGGCGCCGACGCCGAACGTCACGGCCATCGCGACCGAGCCGCCCAGCACGTTGCGCAGGACCGACCGGCGCGGCTCGGCGTCGCTGAACCGGGCCGCGACGAGCCCGGTCACCACGAGCGCGAGCAGGACGGCGGCGAACGTGGCCGGGACGCGGGCGGCGCCCCAGGGTGCCAGCACCACGAGCAGCGGCATCAGCCCACCGACGAGGAACGACGCGAACGACGCGATCGCCGCGTGCCAGGGGTTGGTCACCTGCTCCGGGTCGTCCGAGACGACGAGGGTCGGCAGGACCCGGCCGCGGCGCAGGGCCGCCCGCTCCGCGTCCCGCTGGCTGCTCACCGACACGTACTCGCCGGCGGCCATCGACAGGGCTCCCGCGACGAGGGCGGCGATCCCGGCGACCGCGATGGTACCCACCGCCGTGGCCGCACCCGCGACGCCGAGCACCGTGGCCGCCACCGACACGATCCCGTCGTTGGCGCCGAGCACCCCCGCACGCAACCAGTTCAGGCTCGCGAGCGTGGGCGCCGGACGTTCGACCGTGGTCGTCATACCGCCACGCTAGGCCGCGTCCGCGATCCTGTCACCGAAGCAAAGCCTGCCCTGACCTGCGACGATGCAGGACAGCCTCACCTATGTCAGGCGCTCTCGCGCAGGTTGCGGCGGCGACCCTCGACCTCGACCAGCTCGGCGAACGCGGCCTGGTAGGCGGCCGGGTCGGCCTCGGCGTCCATGCGCTGCAGGCGACCGCGCAGGTCGGCGATGTGCCGGGTGAACCCGATCTCCACCAGCCGCAGCACGACGCCCTTGACGTACCCCTCGAGCGACTCGGGGCGGTCCTCGGGCAGCGGCGCGACCGCGAGCTCCGTGACCAGCGGCCGGACGGGCTCGGCGGCCTGCTCGATGACCGCGCCGACCCAGCCCGTCGAGCCGCCGGACGACTGCAGCAGCGGGCGGGCGACCGCCAGCCCGCCGGCCGCGCGGATGGCCTCGTGCACCGCGCGGTAGGCGGGCGCCCCGAAGGCGTCGGAGGGCAGCTCGTCGAAGTCGGCGGCCACCAGGTCGGGGCGCTGGAGCACCACCTCGAGGGCGGTCCGCTCGATCTGCGCGACGGGGTCGCGGCGGTCCGGGACGGGCATCCGCACCACGGGGGCGGGCACCGGCTCGGACGACGGGACCGACCGCTCGGCGCGGGGCGCAGCGGGCCGCGTCGAGGCGCCCTGCACGGCCCGTCGCACGGAGTCCTGGTCGTCGATGCCGAGCCAGCCCGACAGCAGCCGGGTGTACTCGGGCCGCAGGGCGGCGTCACGGATGCCGGCGACGATGGGCGCGGCGGCGCGCAGGGCGCCGATCCGGCCCTCGGCCGTGCGCAGGTCGTAGGACGCCAGCGTCGAGCGGATGACGAACTCGTAGAGGGGGGTGCGGCCGGCGACGAGCGCGCGCACGGCGTCGGGACCCTTGGCCTGCCGCAGCTCGCACGGGTCCATGCCCGAGCGCTCGACGGCCACGAACGTCTGCGCGGAGAACGACTGGTCCTCCCCGAACGCCCGCAGTGCGGCCTTCTGACCTGCGGCGTCGCCGTCGAACGTGAAGATGATCTCGCCGCCGACCGACGCCCCGGACGCCAGCTGGACGCCGCCCGACGACCCCGAGTCGCCGATCAGGCGCCGCACGATGCGGGCGTGGTCGGACCCGAACGCCGTGCCGCAGGTGGCCACCGCGGTGCCGACGCCCGACAGGTGCATCGCCATGACGTCGGTGTAGCCCTCGACGACGACCACCCGCTTGTCCCGCTGCAGGTCGCGCTTGGCCAGGTCGATGCCGTAGAGCACCTGCGACTTCTTGTAGAGCGGCGTCTCGGGGGTGTTGAGGTACTTGGGCCCCTGGTCCTCCTCGAACAGGCGGCGGGCACCGAAGCCGACGGTCTCCCCCGTCAGCTCACGGATGGGCCACACCAGCCGGCCGCGGAACCGGTCGTACACCCCGCGCTGCCCCTGGCTGACCAGGCCCGACAGGCTGAGCTCGGCCTCCGTGAACCCGCGGCCGCGCAGATGGCGCATGAGCGAGTCCCACCCCTGCGGCGCGAACCCGACGCCGAAGTCGGCCGCGGCCGACCGGTCGAAGCCGCGCTCCGCGAGGAACTGGCGCCCGGCCGCGGCGGCCGGGGTGCTCAGCTGCTCGCGGTAGAACTCCTCGGCGACCTTGTGCGCCTCGATGAGCCGGCGCCGCTTGCCCGGCTCCTCGCCGGGGCGCGGGGCGCCGCCCTCCTCGTACCGGAGCTGCAGCCCGACCTTGCCGGCCAGGTACTCGACGGCCTCGGAGAACCCCAGCCCGTCGACCTTCTGCACGAAGTCGATGACGTCGCCGCCCTCGCCGCAGCCGAAGCAGTGGTAACGACCCACCTGGGGACGGACGTGGAACGACGGGGAGCGCTCGTCGTGGAACGGGCACAGGCCCTTCATCGACCCGACGCCCGCGGACCTCAGCGTGACGTGCTGCCCGACGATGTCCTCGATGTGGGCACGCTCGCGGACCGCCTCCACGTCCTCCCGCCGGATGCGTCCTGCCACGCGAGGAGTCTAGGCGTCGGGGCGGACGCACCGGACCGGGTTCACACGAAAGCCGCGGGGCCGCCGTGCCGGGGCGGGTGCACCAGGCGCGCGTGCAGGTCCGCGGCGGAGACGTCGGTGAGGGACGCCACCTGGTCGATCACGACGCGCAGCCGTGCGGCGTCGTCGGCGGCCTCCTGCCAGTCCGCGGCGAAGGGCGGCTCGAGGGCGATCGGCGCGCGCTCCGAGAGCACGTGCACCAGGTCGACCAGCACCTCGCGCTGCCGGTGGTAGAGCGGCTCGAGCTCGCGCGGCGCCATGACGTAGGCGACCGCCAGGCCCTTGAGCACCAGGATCTCGGCGAGGGTCTCGTGCGGCACGATCAGGTCGGCGGCGTACCGGGTGAGCGGACCCGAGCCGTACGCCTCCCGGGTGGCCAGCTGCGACGCCTTGGCGAACCGGCCGATGAGCTGGCTGGTCGAGTCCTTGAGCGAGGCCAGCGCGGCGCGGGACCCGTCGAACCCCGGACGCCACAGGTCGGCCGCGACCAGCCGGTCCATCGCGTCCTGCAGGCCGTCCGCACTCACCGCGTCGCCGTACCAGGTCTGCACCGCCTCGACCACGCGGTCGCGCTCGACGGGGACGCCCAGCACCTCGAGGTCGAGCCGCCCGCCCACGACCGCGTCCTCCACGTCGTGCACCGAGTACGAGATGTCGTCTGCCAGGTCCATAACCTGCGCCTCGAGGCATTTGCGGCCGTCCGGAGCCTGGTCGCGCAGCCACTGGAACACCGGCAGGTCGTCCTCGTAGACGCCGAACTTGTGCGTCGGCTTCCCGCTGGCCGCGCTCACCGGCCCCTGCAGGTGCCGCCACGGGTACTTGACCGACGCGTCCAGGCTGGCCCGCGTGAGGTTGAGCCCGACGGCCCGACCGTCGGGGGCGACGACCTTGGGCTCCAGCCGCGTGAGGAGCCGCAGCGTCTGCGCGTTGCCCTCGAACCCGCCGATGCCCTTGGCCAGCTCCGCCAGCGCGCGCTCGCCGTTGTGGCCGAACGGCGGGTGCCCCAGGTCGTGCGCGAGGCAGGCCGTGTCGACGATGTCGGGGTCGCAGCCCAGCGCCTTGCCGATCTCGCGGCCCACCTGTGCGACCTCGAGCGTGTGCGTCAGCCGGGTCCGCACGAAGTCGTCCGACGACGGCCCGAGCACCTGCGTCTTGGCGCCCAGCCGCCGCAGCGCCGAGGAGTGCACCAGGCGCGCCCGGTCCCGCTCGAAGGCGGTCCGCTCGCGCGACTTCGGCGCCTCCGTGACCCAGCGCTCCCGGTCGGCGTCGACGTACCCGTCGAGGTCGAGGGACTGGTCCAGTGCGGTCACGGGGCCAGCGTAACGATCACGCGAGTCGCCAGACCTGCACCCCTGGTCCGTCGCCGGGCAGCACCAGGCGGTCCGTGTGCACCTCGAGGTCGCCTCCGCCGTAGAGGTTCGACGGGTCCGCGTCGGGAGCCAGCAGGTGGCGGGGCAGGTCGGCGCCCTCCCACGGCGCGCGCGCGACCAGCACCAGCACCCGCTCGTCGACCGTCTCCCGCAGGTACGCCACCGCGTCGGGGCTCACGACCGCCCAGCGCATGCCGCCCTCGCGCAGGGCACGGGAGCCGCGCCGGACCGCGATCAGCGACCGGTAGACCTCGAACGTCGCGGCGTCCCAGCGCGCTCCCCCGCCGGCGTCGATGTCGTCCCACGGCATCGCGACCCGGGAGTGCTCGCCGTTGGTGCCCGTCAGGCCGCCCTCGTCGCCCGCGAACATCGCCGGCGTGCCCGGGTAGGTGAACAGCAGGCCGGCGGCCAGCTCCACGCGCTCGCGCGTGCCGACGACCGTGCGCAGGCGGGCCGTGTCGTGCGAGCCGAGCATGTTCCACTGGTGGGTCGTCRCGGCCCACGGGACCGTCGAGTCGAAGTCGCGCATGGTGTCGACCATCGAGACGCCGTCGCGGCGCGGGATCGGCACCGGCATGCCGAGGAACCCGAGGTCGAGCTCCGGGTCCACCAGCCACGTCCACACCGGCCGCGTGAACGCCGAGTAGTTCATGTTCGCGTGCCAGCCGCCCGCCGCCAGGTCCGTGCCCGCGTCGTGGAAGTGCTCCGAGACCAGCACGGCCTCGGGGTTCAGGGCGTGCATCGTGGCCCGGATCGTGCGGGCGACCTGCAGCGTCAGGTCGTCGTCGGCGTACCGGCCGGTCATGTTGGCGACGTCGATGCGCCAGCCGTCCAGCGAGTACGGCTCGACCAGCCAGCGCCCGATGACGGAGTCGGGCCCGTCGACCATGCGGCCGGCCAGGGCCGGGGCGTTGTAGTTGAGCTTCGGCAGCGACGCGTGCTCCAGCCAGCCGACGTACCCCGGGTCGGTGTCGGTCCAGTAGTAGAAGGACGCCTCCTCGCCGGCCCGGTCCGCCTGCGCCCGCGCGAACCACTCGTGCCCGGCGCCGGTGTGGTTGGTCGTCAGGTCGCCCAGGATCCGCATCCCGCGGCCGTGCACCGCGCGGCTCAGGGAGGCGAAAGCCTCGTCACCGCCGAGCAGGGGGTCCACCCGGTCGAACGTGCTCGCGTCGTACCGGTGGTTGGACCGGCCGGGGAACACGGGCGTCAGGTACAGGGTGTCGACGCCGAGGCGCTGGAGGTGGTCGAGCCGCTGCTCGACCCCCGCCAGGTCCCCGCCGAAGTACTGCTGCGCCACCCCGCGACCGGCGCCGATGGGCTCGTCGTCCCACTGCGCCGGCAGGGCCCAGTCGGGCAGGGGCCCGTGGTCGTTCCCGGACCGAGCGAACCGGTCGGGGAACACCTGGTAGACGACGGACGTGTCCATCCAGGCCGGGGCCGGGTCGTGCACGGTGAGCCGGAAGTCGCCCGCGTCGGGCACGTCCCGCGCGTGCAGGCCGCGCCCGTTGAGCCAGCGGTAGCCGCCGGGCTCGTCGAGCAGCACGCGGTAGCCCGCCACGGGGTTGTGCACGGGCACCTCGCCGACGTACCAGCGGGCGTCGTCGTCGGTCCGCTCGAGGCGCGTCGGCACCATGCGCGGCTCGGCGTCGCGGACCGTGCGCAGCCACACGGCCCGCTCCGTGCCCGAGACCGGCACCCGGATGCGCACCGGGACGACGTCGCCGAGCCGCGGCGTGGCACGCCGGACGTACAGCTCCGACCCGTCGTGGTGCGGCTGGTCGAGCAGGTGGCGCACCCGGCTCATCCCTTGACGGACCCCGCGGTCAGCCCGCCGACGATGTACCTCTGCAACAGCAGGAACAGGACGACCACGGGGACAGCCGCGACGACGGCACCGGCGGAGAACAAGCCCCACGGCGCCGTCCGCTCGTCGGCAGCCCACGAGTACAGGCCCAGCGCGACGGTGTACTGCTCCTGCCGCTGCAGCACGACCTTGGCCAGCAGGAAGTCGCCGAACGCGCTGATGAACGACAGCAGCCCGACCACCGCGAGGATCGGCATGACCAGGCGCAGGATGATCGTCCAGAAGATCTGGGCGTGCGAGGCGCCGTCGATCTTGGCGGCCTCGTCGAGCTCGCGCGGGACCGTGTTGAAGAAGCCGTACATGAGGAACGTGTTCACCCCGAGCGCGCCGCCCAGGTACACCATGATCAGGCCGAGCAGGCTGTTGAGCCCGAGCGGGGGGAACACCTTCCCGAGCGTGAGCAGGATGAGGAAGATGGCGACGAACGCGAGCGTCTGCGGGAACATCTGCGCCAGCAACAGCCCGGTGAGCGTCCCGCGCCGGCCCCGGAACCGGAACCGTGAGAACGAGTAGGCCGCCGCGGCGCCGAGCAGGACGGTGCCCACGGCGGTGACCGCCGAGACGACCAGCGAGTTGCGGAACCAGCTCCAGTACGGCCGGCTGCTGAGGTCGGCGTAGTTCTCGAAGCTGATGGTGCGGAACAGCTCGTTCGACCCGGTGAGGGTGCCGCCCGGGTTGAGCGACGCGGACAGCACGTACAGCAGGGGGACGCTGATGACGACGATGACGACGACGCCGACGATGTGCCGCCAGCCGACCTCTCGCCACCACCGGGCGCCGGTGACGGCTGTGTGCTGCTCGAGCGAGGTGGCGGCCATCAGATCTCCTCGAGGGAACGGGTCCGCCGGAAGCCCCACCAGGAGATGGCGCCGACGATGATGAAGATGAGGATGGTGAGCGCGCTGGCGAAGCCGTACTGCCGCTGACCGCCCTCGAACGCCACGGAGTACACCAGCGAGATGAGGATGTCGGTGTGCCCGACGGGTATGGGCGCGCCGGGGAAGTTCGGACCGCCGCCGGTGAGGTTGTAGATCAGCACGAAGTTGTTGAAGTTGAACGCGAACGACGCGATGAGCAGCGGCGCCACCGACACCATCAGCAGCGGGATGACGATCGCGCGCTGGATCCGGAACGGGCTCGCGCCGTCCATCCGGGCCGACTCGAGGACGTCACCGGGGATCGACTGCAGGGCACCCGTGCAGATGAGGAACATGTACGGGAAGCCGAGCCAGAGGTTGACGATGAGGATCGACACCTTGGCCAGCGTCGGGTCGTCCAGCCACGGGATCGACGCCCCGCCCAGCAGCGTCTGGTTGATGAAGCCGAACGTCTGGTTCATCATCCCGCGCCAGACCAGGGCGGCCAGGAACGCGGGGAACGCGTATGGGAGGATCAGCAGCGACCGGTAGATCTTGCGGCCGCGGACCCGGGGGTCGTTGAACACGACCGCGAGGAAGTACCCGACGACGAAACAGGTCGCCACGGACAGGAACGCGAACGCGAACGTCCACCAGAGCACCTGGAGGAACGGCCCGCGGATCTCGGAGTTGGTGAATGCCTTCGTGAAGTTCTCGAAGCCGACGGTCACGCGCCACCCGGGCTGCAGGACCGTGCCGTCCTCGGCGACGAAGTTGCCGCGGTCGTTCGGGATGTAGACGGTGCCCGTCGACGGGTCGGTCATCGTGTCGGCCGCCTCGTCGTAGACGAGCGACGACGTGAACACGTACCCGGTCGAGCCGTCCTGCGTGCGGATCGACCCGTCGTTCGGGTCGTCGCTCACTGCGACGCGCAGGGTCGTGATCGCTTCCTGGTTCTGCGCGATCGCCGCGAAGTTCAGCACGTCCCAGCCGCGCACGGCCGTGACCTTGCCGTTCTCGATGGTGGCGTCGGGGGCCGGCTCCATGGGCTGCTCGGCCCAGCCGAGCTCGGCGTCGCCGTCCGCGTTGACGATCGCGAAGCCGAGAGTGTTCGCCCGCTGCACGACGGTCAGCGGGTAGGCGGCCGAGCCCTCGACCCGCTTCTCGTTCTGCGCGAGGATCGCGCTGATCGCGTCGGCCTTGTCGGAGTTGTGACCGTCGCCGTAGTTGGTGAAGGCGATGAACGCCGTGTAGAGAGCCGCCGACACGACGTAGGCGAAGAGCAGGATCATGCCGGGCACGAGGTACTTGGCCGGCAGCGCCCGCCGCGAGAAGTACGCCCAGTTGATCGCGAGGAGCGCCAGCGCCAGGAAGCCGACGATGACCCACGACCGCTGGGTCGCGGCGGCGACGATGCCGAAGACGCCGAGCGCGTCGACCGCTGCGACGAGGATCAGCTTGACGAAGAACCCCGGCCGGATCGAGCGGGCGGGCGAGTGGTCGGGCGACCCCTCGCCGCGGCCCGGTGGTGGTGCGGGCGGCTCCCCCGCCTCGACGTCGGAGTCGACAATCTGCTGCGTCATGGCGGCGACCTCCTGGGCGGCGGGCGCCACGGTGCGCCCGTCTTGTCAGCAATGTGGCACTGCGGGGGGCGCACCGCACGACAACGCTCTGCGGGTGCTGCCGGGAACTGCGGAGAGCACCCCGCCGCCGACACGTGGGCCGGCGGCGGGGTGCTCCCGGACTCAGCCGATCTTGCTCTGCATGTTGGCGACCATCGTGTTCCACGCAGCCACCGGGTCAGCGGCAGCGCCGCTGATGATCTGGACCTCGGTCGAGCCCCAGAACTCCCACATCGCGTCCATCTCGGGGATCGTCGGCAGCGAGACGCCGGTGGAGCCGACCTCGTTGAAGCCCTTGAGGATCGGGTCCTCGACCTTGTCGGCCGCGGCCGTCAGGGCCGGGTTGCGGCCGCCGGACTTGTAGAGCTCGGTCTGCACCGCCTCGGTCGTGAGGAAGTTCGTCACGAACTCGTTCGCCAGGACCTGGTTCTTCGACTTCGCGGAGATGTAGGCGCCCTGGACACCGACGAACGGCTTGGCCTCGGAGCCACCGGCGCTCGGGATCGGGATGACGGAGATGTCCATGCCGGCCTTGGTGAAGTCCGTGGTGTACCAGGGGCCGGTCACGATGTACGGCGACTTGCCGTCGAGGAACGCCTGCTTGGCGATGTCGGCCGTGATCTGCGGGTCGAGCACCTTCTCCTGGCCGAGCTTGGCCAGGTAGGTCGCGAACGCCTGACCCTCGGGGCCGCCCAGGCCGAGCTCGGCGGTGTACGAGCCGTCCGACGACTGCTTGAAGATGGGGGCGTTGAACGACATCTGCAGCGGGTACAGGTGGTAGGCGTCGCCCGTGTCCGGACCCTGCTGGATGAGGATCGGGTACTGGGTGCCGGCGGTCTTGGCCTCGGTGATGAGGTCGTCGAACGTCGTGGCCGTGGTCTCCGGCTGCAGCTTGTTGTTGCGGACCAGCGCGATGTTCTCGATCGCGTACGGGACGCCGTACTGCTGGCCGTCGTAGGCGAACGCCTGGATGGCCGACGGGGCGAAGCCGTCCGTCTTGTCGCCGAGCTCGACCGGGGCGACCACGCCGTTGGTGACGAAGCCACCGAGCCAGTCGTTGGCGCCGATGACGACGTCGGGGCCGGTGCCGGTCGGCACCTGCGAGATGAAGTCGTTCTTGATGTCGGCGGAGATCTTCTGCACGAGGTCGACGGTGACGCCCGTCTCGGCCTCGAACTCCTTGACGATCGGCTTGAACGAGTCGATGCGGGTCTCGTCGACCCACATCGTCATGGTGCCCGAGGCTGCGGCCGAGGTCTCGCCGCCCGAGGTCGGTTCGTCGCTGCCGCCGCCCGAGCCCGAGCACGCCGTGAGCGTGAGGGCGAGGCCGGCGACCGCGGCAAGGACAGGGATGCTCCGTCGCATCGTCATCTCCAAGGAGGGTCTGTGGGGTGTGCCGGCGTGCGGCGGAATCCCACCGACGCTGGCCTGATATCGCCGAAGTTAGCGTCGTTGCGGCGGCGCTTGCAAGTCGTTACGGTAACTTTCAGGCAACGGTTCCAGCGGGTGCTCGACACGCCCCGGGGGGACCTTCATGAACGACTACGGACGAGGAGGTCCGGTGTCCCCTACGCTGCCGCCTGTGCGCACCCGTCTGACGGATCTGGCCGAGCAGGCCGGCGTCAGCACGGCAACGGTGTCTCGGGTCCTCAACGGCAAGCACGGCGTGTCGGCCCAAGCGCGTCAAGCCGTGCTGGCGGCCCTCGACGTGCTCGGTTACGAGCGGCCCGAGAAGCTGCGCACCCGCTCGGCCGGCCTGGTGGGCCTGGTGGTCCCCGAGCTGTCGAACCCCGTGTTCCCGGCGTTCGCGCAGGTCATCGAGACGATGCTGACCGAGCGCGGGTACACGCCGCTGCTCTGCACGCAGTCTCCGGGCGGCACCACCGAGGACCAGTACGTCGAGATGCTGCTCGAGCACGCGGTCGACGGGATCGTCTTCGTGTCCGGGCTGCACGCCGACACGACGGCGAGCAAGGAGCGCTACCACCGCCTGCGCAGCCGTGGGATGCCGATCGTGCTGGTGAACGGGTTCGCCGAGGGCGTCGACGCCCCGTCGGTCTCCACCGACGACTCGGCGGCGCTGGACCTCGCCTTCCGCCACCTGGTCTCGCTCGGGCATCGCTCGATCGGCCTAGCCATCGGGCCGGAGCGCTTCGTGCCCGCCGCCCGCAAACGGGTGGAGTTCGCGGTCAACCTGCAACGCCACCTGGGCGTCACCGAGACCGACGGCCACGTGGTCACCACGCTGTTCACGGTCGAGGGCGGCCAGGCCGCCGCGCTCGAGCTCATCGACTCCGGCCACACCGCGATCATCTGCGGCTCGGACCTCATGGCGCTCGGCGCCATCCGAGCGGCCCGCTCGCGAGGGCTGTCGGTGCCGGGCGACCTGTCGGTGGTCGGGTTCGACGACTCCCCGCTGATCGCGTTCACCGACCCGCCGCTGACCACGGTGCGCCAGCCCGTCCTGTCGATGGGCCACGCCGCCGTCTCGGCGCTGGTCTCGGAGATCAACGGGGCACCGGCGTCCCGCACCGAGCTGAAGTTCCACCCGGAGCTCATCGTGCGTGGTTCGACGGGGGCCGCACCCGCGCTGACCTTGGCCGCTGTGACCTCTCAGGCTCCCGCCGTACTCTGACCGGACTTCGAGCGCTCGGCGCTCGCTGCCCGGCAACGGCGCCTCCCCCCTCAGTGCGACCCCCCGAAGTGAGGCATGCCCGCATGACGACGACCGACACCCGACCCCTGCGCACCGTGGTGCATGCCGCCGGATCCCCCGACGGCGAGTGGTGGCGGGATGCCGTGATCTACCAGGTCTACCCCCGCTCGTTCGCGGACGCGTCCGGCGACGGGATCGGCGACCTGCCCGGCGTGACCTCGCGCCTGGACCACCTCGCCGAGCTCGGCGTCGACGCCGTCTGGCTCTCGCCGTTCTACCGGTCCCCGCAGGCCGACGCCGGCTACGACGTGGCCGACTACCGCGACGTCGACCCCCTGTTCGGGACGCTCGCCGACTTCGACGCGATGCTCGAGCGCGCGCACGGCCTCGGCCTGCGCGTGATCGTCGACCTGGTGCCCAACCACACCTCCGACGAGCACGAGTGGTTCCAGGCGGCGATGGCCGCCGGGCCCGGGTCGCCCGAGCGCGCGCGGTACCTGTTCCGCGAGGGCCGCGGCGTCGACGGCACCGAGCCGCCCAACAACTGGCAGTCGATCTTCGGCGGGCCGGCCTGGACCCGGACCACGAACGACGACGGCACGCCGGGCGAGTGGTACCTGCACCTGTTCGACTCCCGGCAGCCCGACCTCGACTGGGAGCACCCCGAGGTCCGCGCCGAGTTCGAGGACGTCCTGCGCTTCTGGCTCGACCGCGGGGTCGACGGCTTCCGCATCGACGTCGCGCACGGCATGGTCAAGGCACCCGGCCTGCCGGACTGGGAGGGGCACGTCTCGATGATCGAGGGGTCGGACGACGTGGAGCCGACCGACACCGTCTCGGGCGCCGGCAACCAGGGGCCCATGTTCGACCAGGACGGCGTGCACGACATCTACCGCGCCTGGAACCGGGTGCTGGCCGAGTACGACGGCGACCGCGCGCTGGTCGCCGAGGCCTGGGTGGAGCCCCTGTCCCGGCTGACCCGCTACATCCGGCCCGACGAGATGCAGCAGGCCTTCAACTTCGCGTTCCTGGCCACGCACTGGGACGCCCCGGCACTGCGCACGGTCGTCGAGGCCTCCTACCGCGCCGCGGACGTCGTCGGCGCCCCGACCACGTGGGTGCTGTCCAACCACGACGTCGTCCGGCACCCGTCCCGCCTGGGCCTGGCCGAGCCCGGCACGCGGCCCAACGGCATCGGGCACGGCGACGAGCAACCGGACGAGGCCCTCGGCCTGCGCCGCGCCCGCTGCGCCTCGCTGCTCATGCTCGGGCTGCCGGGCTCCGCGTACCTGTACCAGGGCGAGGAGCTCGGGCTGCCCGACCACACCGCGCTCGACGACGACCTGCGCCAGGACCCGGCCTTCTTCCGGACGGGCGGCGCCGAGCGCGGTCGCGACGGCTGCCGGGTGCCGCTGCCGTGGTCGTCCGACGAGGCCGGGTTCGGGTTCTCCCCCACCGGCGTGACCTGGCTCCCGCAGCCCGAGGCGTGGGCGTCCTACGCGCTGGACGCCCAGCGCGGCGTCGCCGGCTCGACCTACGAGACCTACCGTGCGGCGCTCCGGCTGCGCCGGGAGGCGGACCTGGGGACCGGCGGGATGGAGTGGCTGCACGGGCTGGGCGACGACGTCATCGCGTTCGTCAACCGGGACGTGCTGGTCGTCGCCAACCTGGGTGCCGAGCCCGTCGCGCTGCCCGCGGGCGCCGAGGTGCTGCTGGCGTCGATCGACCCCGCCGTCGAGGCGGACGGCTCCGTGCTGGTGCCCTCCGACGCGACCGTCTGGGCCCGCTACCCGGCCTGACCTGCAGGAACGGCCCCGCTGCGGCGGGGCCGTTCCGCTCAGGGTCGGTGCACGACGTCCCACGCCTGGGCGGCGTGGGCCGGGACGACGACGGTGAGCTTCCCGTTCTTGACCGTCGACGACGCGCACTCCTGCGTCGACAGCACGTCGCAGTAGTCGCCGTCCGGCAGGCTGGTCGCCAGCTCCGTGCGCAGCTCGGCGTCGCCCGCGTTGACGACGACGAAGCCCCGCTCCCCGCGGCCGAGCGCGACGGCGTCGCCGTCGGACCACTCGTCGACCGGGGGCGCGTCGCCGACCACGTTGCGCCAGCCGACCATGCCCTCGATCTGCGGCCAGCGGTGCTGGCAGACCCAGTCGCCGTCCGACAGGTCGGCGTCCGGACCGGGGGCGTCGCCGCACGCGGCGTCGAGCACGCGGCCGTCCGCGTCCTGCGGCGCGCCGGCGTCGCGGTCGGAGAAGGCGTAGCCCGTGTAGACCGCGGGCGTCCCGTAGCTGCTCGCGAGCATGAGCACGTTCGCCAGCCCGTACTGCGCGCCGTCGGCGTAGCTGAGCGTCGAGCCGTTGCGCTCGGTGTCGTGGTTGTCGACGAAGATGATCGCGTCGTCGGACGGGAGGTAGGCCCCCGTCGTGCCGAGGTCGAGCGCGAGTCGCGGCGACCCGGCGAGGACCCCCTGGACGTCCTTGCCCCAGGCGAACTCGTAGACCTTCCCGTTGCCCGTGTACTGCTCCGGGGTGATCGGCTCGCCGCCGCCACGGATGACCTCCTGCGCGATGCCGGTGCCCTCCGGCAGCTGGGCGACGATCGCGGCGATGTCGGCCGGTGGCATGTGCTTGGCGGCGTCGATGCGGAAGCCGTCGACGCCGAGCGAGACCAGGTCCTGCAGGTAGGCGACGATCGTGGACCGCACGTGGTCCGTCTCGGTGGCCAGGTCGGCGAGGTTCACCAGCTCGCACGTCTGCACCTGGGCGGCGTTCTTGTAGTCGACGATGTCGTCGTTCGCCGTCAGCCCGCAGTGGTGGAAGTCGGCGTCGGTGTAGATCCCGGGGTAGTCGTAGTGCGAGTACGTCGAGCCCGCCCAGCCCGTGCCCGGGGAGTCCTGGCCGGTCATGTGGTTGATCACCGCGTCGGCCCACACGTCCACACCGGCGTCGTGGCACGTCTGCACCATGGCCTCGTACTGCTCACGCGTGCCGAGCCGCGACTCCACCTGGTAGCTGACGGGCTGGTACGCGGTCCACCACTGGTCCCCGAGGATGTGCTCCTGCGGCGGGCTGGTGAGCACCCACGCGTACCCCGCCGGCCCGAGGTGGTCCGTGCACTCCGTCGCGATCGAGTCCCACGTCCACTGGAACATCTCGACGCCGACGTCGTGACCGCCGCCGTCGGGCGGGGACGCCGACGGCTCGGGTGGCCCGCTGCACGCCGCGAGGAGGAGCAGAGCGCCGACCAGGGCGGTCGCTCGAGCGGTCAGGTGCGTCATCGTCACCATCCGGGGCGGGCTGCAAAGCATTGCAGCAACTTGCAGGACGCCACACCCTAGAACGTGACGGTCGTTCCCACCAGCACCAGCTCGGACGTGTGCGACCCCTCGATGCCGACGCCGGACGGTCGCGGCCGGAATCCGGGCAGGTCCTCGAGCCCGTCGCTGCCGTCGGCGACCCGCAGCTCGGCGTCCTTGTCGGCGTCCAGGGTGAGCGTGACGTGCACACCGTCCTGAGGCGGCGCGTTGAACACCACGTCGAACGTGCCGTCGGAGACCGGCACGTCACGGCCCTCGACCTCGGCGGTCCGCACCCCTGCGTCGCTCATGTGCATCCCCACCAGGCGGACCTGCCGCTGCGGCACCACGGTCAGCTCGAGGGTGCGGACGCCGTCCGCGGTGGTGTCGGAGGCCGTCGTCACCTCGGGCGCCGGCAGGTCCGCAGGCTCGGCCGCCCCGGTCCAGACGCCCGTGCCGAGCAGCGGGAACGTCGTGTGGACGTCCTGGTGCTCCGAGACGAACTGGCTGGTCCAGTCGCTCGGGCTGACCTCGGAGCTGACCCACCAGGCCTGCCCGGAGTCGGCGTCGAGCGCGTACATGAGCTGGGTGGGCAGCGGGTGCTTCGCGTCGAAGGTGTCGACGACCAGGCCCGCGCCGACGCAGACGATCGCCAGCGCACCGGCGACGAGCGCGGGGAGCAACGCGCGGCGGCCGCTCGGCACCAGCCGGTCCAGGACGGGCAGCAGCGCCAGCCCCAGCAGCACCGCGAACAGGGCGGGCGCCGCGCCCGTCGCCAGCCCCAACGCGGGCAGGAAGAGCAGCACGATGGGCGCCAGCACCACGACGGCGACCGCGCCGACGACGGTGGCCGTCACGACCCGGCCCGTGTCGCCGAGGCGCAGCGCGACGATCCCGCCGACGCCCCCGGCGAGGGCGGGAAGGGCCGCGAGGTACGAGCCCCCGGGCGTGACCGCGGCCAGCACCAGCCCGAGCACCGCGAGCCACCCGAGCGCACCGATCACCAGCGCCGGGGCACCGAGCCGCCCGCGCAGCGCGCCGAACCAGAGCAATAGGACGGTCGCGACGAGGGCCATCAGCGCCCCGCGGAACCACCAGGGCCGCCAGGGGTCGAGCATCTCGCCGTACCCGGGCCGCAGCGCGACCAGCAGCATCCAGAACAGCTGCGCGATCACGGCGGCCGCCACGACCGGCGCCAGCGCCCAGGCGAACCCGGCGGCCAGCCGACGTCCGCGCAGCAGACCGGCGCGGACGGACAGCCAGCCGAGGGCGGCCACGGCGAGCGCCGCGAGGATCGCGACCGGCCACACGAGCCAGCCGGGGTACCGCGCGAGCTGGCCGAGGACCGGGAAGTACGTGGCGTCGTTCGCGGACGGGACGCTCAGCGCGGCGAGGTCGTCGCTCCCCAGGTGCCGGGCCAGCGCGAGCGCGTTCGAGCCGTGGTGCTGCAGGCTCGCGAGGTCCAGGTACTCCGGCCGGTCCTCCGGCGAGTGGTAGACGGCCGAGCCGTCGATGTAGGCCGAGTTGAGGCCGGTGAACCGGTCCTGCTCGCGGAACGGCGTGAAGTCCGTGTCGTTGGGCAGGATCCGGTAGACCTCGACCGCCATGCTGCTGCCGACCGGGTGCGGCACGGTCGAGTAGACGTCGACCAGGGCGGCGTTGCCGCGGGACGTCTCGAACATGATCGCGGGGCCCGAGGCGCCGCGGGCCTCGAAGTTGAGCACCACGCCGCCGTCGGCGCCGAGCGGGTCGTCGTGCACGAACGCCTCGGCGCCGCACAGGCACGCCTCCTCGGCGTCCGTGAACACGAGCACGACGTCGTTCTTCAGCGCCGGCCCCTCACGCAGGGCTCGGACCGTCTCCAGCAGGGTCGCGGTGCCGGCGCCGTCGTCGTTGGCGCCGTAGGACACCTGCACCGAGTCATAGTGGGCCACCATGAACAGCCGGCCGGTCGAGTCCGTCCCGGGCAGCACGGCGACCACGTTCTTCACGGCGGCGAGCCCGTACCCGCTACCCAGGGCGCCGGTCGCGCCGACACCGTCCACCACCTCCGGGTCCATGCCGAGGTCGGTGAGCGTGTCGACGATGTGGTCGCGCACGTCGCCGGCCGCGTCGCTGCCGGCCGGGTGGACCTCCTGTCCGATCGCCTGCACGTGCTCGAAGGCGCGCCGCGCGCTGAACTCGTCGGCGGGGGCGTCCGACGGGGCGGGCGCCGGGGGCCAGACGGTCCACAGGCTGATCACGGTCAGCGCGACGAGGACCAGAAGGCTCAGCAGGGAGAGGCCGCGGGACCTCGTCGTCACGTTCACGGGCCTCATGATCCCTGCTGTGCCGTCGTGCTCGGCACCACCACGCCGCTCCTAGGGTGGGGTCCGTGCCTCGCGTCCTGGTCAACGGTCCCGCCTCCTGGAACACCCTCGTCCGGCTCCCCGCCCTTCCCGATCCACGATCGCAGACCCTCTTCGCGAGCGGTCACCACGACGGCCTCGGCGGGACGTCGGCCGGCAAGGCGCTGACGCTGGCGGCGCTGGGCGTCGACGTCACGCTCCGGACGGCCCTCGGCGACGACCGGGAGGGCGGGCTCGTCCGCGCGGCGCTCGCGCACCCGCGGATCGCCGTCGTCGCGCAGCCCGTCGAGACGACCGAGCGGCACGTCAACCTCATGGCCGAGGACGGGTCGCGCGTCTCGATCTACCTCGAGCTGCCCGCGCCCGCGGCCGGGCCGGTGCCGTCGTTCGACGGGATCGACGTCGCCGTCCTCGACCTGGCCGACCACAGCCGCCCGCTCCTGCCCGCCGCCCGGGCGGCCGGCGTGCCGGTGTGGTGCGACGTGCACGACGACGACGACATCGCCGACTACCCCCGCGACTTCGTGGCCGCCGCGGACGTGCTCCTGGTGAGCGCGGCCCGGCTGACCGACCCGCGGGCCTACCTGCGCGACGCGGTCGCGCGCGGGTGCCGGCTCGCGGTGTGCACCCACGGCGGCGCGGGCGCGATCGCGCTCGACGCCGACGGGTGGATCGAGGTGCCGGCCGCGCCGGTGGACGAGGTCGTGGACACCAACGGCGCGGGCGACGCGTTCCTCGCCGGCCTGCTCAGCGGGGTCCTCGACGGGCTGCCGGTGGAGGCGTCCCTCGCGCGCGCCGCGGCGACCGGGGCCCTGGCCGTCACGACCCGCGACCTCGGGGCGCCGTCCGCCGACCGCGAGGCCCTCGACCGGGTCGCGGTGCAGGTCCGGCGCGTGTGAGGCGTCAGCCGCCGGAGACGCTCAGCTCGGCCTCGTGGAGCGCCTTGGCGAACTCCTCCGACAGCTCGCGCGAGTCGAGCCAGCCGTACGGCAGGAGCGGTCGCTTGGGCGAGCCGGCGCGGCCGCGCTGGCCCTCGGCACCGGCGCCCGGGTAGCCCTGCTCGAGGTCGAGCCGGCCCAGGCGCTCGTCGAGCTCGGCCATGGTCGACACGAGCCCGAGCGCGGCGCGCGTCTCGCCGCCCACGACGTAGCCCTTGAAGTACCAGGCCATGTGCTTGCGCATCTCGCGCAGCGCCTTGCCCTCGTCGCCGAAGTGCTCGACCATCAGCTCGGCGTGGCGGCGGACGATGGTCGCGACGTAGCCGAGGCCAGGCGTGATGCGCTCGTCGGACCCCGCGAACGCGGCCGCGAGGTCGGCGAAGAGCCACGGGCGGCCCTGGCAGCCGCGGCCGACGACGACGCCGTCGCAGCCGGTCTGCGCGACCATCTCGAGCGCGTCCTCGGCCGACCAGATGTCGCCGTTGCCCAGCACCGGGATGTCGGTGACGGCCTGCTTGAGCTGCGCGATCGCGTCCCAGTCGGCCGTTCCCGAGTAGTAGTCGGCGGCGGTGCGGGCGTGCAGCGCGACGGCCGCGACACCGACCTCCTGCGCGACCAGGCCGGCCTCGAGGTACGTCAGGTGGTCGTCGTCGATGCCCTTGCGCATCTTCACGGTGACGGGCACGCCGTACGGGCTCGCCGCGTCGACCGCGGCCGTGACGATGTTCCGGAACAGGTCCCGCTTCCAGGGCAGCACCGCTCCCCCGCCGCGGCGCGTGACCTTGGGCACCGGGCAGCCGAAGTTCAGGTCGACGTGGTCGGCGCGGTCCTCGCTCGCGATGAGCTTCACGGCGGCGCCCACCGTCGCGGGGTCGACGCCGTACACCTGGACCGATCGCGGACGCTCGTCGGGCTCGTGCGAGATGATCCGCATCGACTCCTCGCCGCGCTCGACCAGGGCGCGGGACGTCACCATCTCGGCGACATACAGGCCGGCGCCGGACTCGCGGCACAGGCGCCGGAACGCGGCGTTGGTGACACCGGCCATGGGCGCCAGGACGACCGGCGTGTCGATCGTCAGCGGACCGATGCGCAACGGCGGCAGGACGGCGCCGGGGCGCGCCGGAACCGCAGGAGTCGTCAGGGTCATGCCCCTAGTGTCCCTCAGCCGAGCAACCAGCCATATTCCTGCGCCAGCCGGACCGCCTCGGCACGCGTCCGGGCGCCGGTCTTGCCCATCGCGGCGGACAGGTAGTTGCGCACCGTGCCCTCCGACAGGAACGTCTCGCGGGCGATGTCCGCGACCGTCCCGCCGTTCGCCGCGGCGACGAGCACGTCGCGCTCGCGGTCGGTCAGCGGGCTCGTGCCGACCGCCAGGGACTCGACGGCGAGGTCCGGGTCGACCACCCGCAGGCCCCGGTGCACGCGCCGCACGGCGTCCGCCAGCTGCTCCGCCGGGGTGTCCTTGACCACGAACCCGCTGGCGCCGGCGTCGAGCGCGCGCCGGACGTAGCCGGGGCGGCCGAACGTGGTGACGATGAGCGAGCGGCATGTGGGGAACCGGGCCTTGAGCTCGGCGGCGGCCGTGATGCCGTCCATGCCCGGCATCTCGACGTCGAGCAG
>NZ_JBFULZ010000062.1:0-20151 GCF_054049635.1 Cellulomonas sp. P5_C6
CCGCGTCACGGTCGGTGAGAGCAGCGCGTCACCGGCGGCCACCACGCGCACGGCCCGGAGCAGGTCAGCCGGCTCGGTGTCCTTGACCAGGAACCCCGACGCTCCCCCACGGATCGCCTCGGCCACGTACTCGTCGAGCTCGAACGTGGTGACGACGACCACTCGGACGCCCGCCGCCCGGGGCTCGTCGACGATCCGCCGCGTCGCCGTCAGCCCGTCGGTGCCCGGCATCCGGATGTCCATGAGCACCACGTCGGGCAGCAGCTCGAGCGCGAGCCGGACCGCCTCGTCGCCGGAGGCCGCCTCACCCACCACCGTCATGTCCGGCTCGGCGTCGATGAGCGCCCGGAAGCCGCCGCGCACCAGGCCCTGGTCGTCGGCGAGGAGGACCCGGATGGTCGTGCTCATCGCGGGACCTCCAGCCGGACGTGGAAGCCGGTCGGCCCGGAGCCCGCCGTCAGCGACCCGCCGACCGCAGCCGCGCGCTCTCGCATCCCGCGCAGCCCGTACCCGTCGACCAGCGGCCCGACCGGCGGCCCGTCGTCGCGCACGTCGAGCACGACCGTCTCCCCCACGACCAGCGTGACCTGCACGGATGCACCCGGGGCGTGCCGGCGGACGTTGGTGAGCGCCTCCTGCAGGACGCGGTGGAGCACGGCCGCAGTCGGCTCGGGGACCGCCACGTCGAGGCCCACGTCGTCGACGACCAGCCCGTCCGCACGCGCCCGCTCGACCAGCGCACCGAGCCCGCCCGCGGGGGCTCGCGGCGCCTCGCCGTCGGCGCGCAGGACCCCGAGCACGTCCCGGACCTCGTCGAGCGCGTCGCGGCTCGCCTCGCGGATCTCGACCAGCGCGCGGCGCGCCGCCTCGGGCTCGCGGTCCATGAGGTGCAGCCCGACGCCGGCCTGCACGGTGATCCCCGACAGCGAGTGCGCGAGCACGTCGTGCAGCTCGCGGGCGATCCGGAGCCGCTCGGCGGCCGCCGCCGACTCCTCGCGCGAAACCCTGGCGGCCCGGACGGCCTGCACCCGCTCGGCGCGGCCCCGGGCGCCCTCCCCCAGCAGCATCGCGACCGCCAGCCCGGTGATCGTCAGCGTCGTGTACACCGGGCTGAGGCCGTCCGGGCGCAGCGCCAGCACGACCACCGCGAGCGCGCCGGCGGTCCCCGCGCTCAGCGACAGCAGCCGTCGTCGGGTGACGCCGAGGGCCACGACGACGAAGCCCAGGGGGACGAGCGCCGGGCCGGGCTCGTACCCGAGCGCGAGGTAGACGACGGGAGCCGCGACGGCGAGCACCGCGCCGACGACCGCGGGCGCCCCGCGCCGGACCACGAGGACCAGGGAGGCCGGGGCCACCAGCAGGAGCAGCACCGCCAGGGCGTCGAACGCACGGGCGGCCGGGTGCCAGGCATTCGCGCCCGCGCAGCCCAGGACCGTGAAGAGCGCGAGGAGCGTGGCCGGGACCGCGATCCAGGCCGACCGCCCGCGGCCCCACGGCGGGCCCTGCCACGGGGCGGGCGCGGGCGTCATCCGCCCACGGTAGCGACGGGCGTGGCGGTCGCGCGTGCTCCGTCGGGAGCGTCGTCGCCGCTCCCGACGGACGACCCTCCCGACGGTGGGACTACGCCCCGCGGCGGCGCAGGAGGACCAGCAGCCCGCCGGCCAGCACGAGCGCGAGGCCCAGCAGCCCCACCGGGCCGGACTCCGCTCCCGTCGTCGCCAGGACCCCGCCGTCGTCGGGCTGCGGACCGGGGGCCGGTGTGGGCGGCACGGGCGTCGGTGTCGGAGTCGGCGTCGCTGCCGTCACCGTCACCGTCACCGTCGTCGTGGCGCACAGGTCGTCGGCGATCGCGGCGCAGATCGTGTACTCGAACGTGTCCGTCCCGGTGAAGCCGGCCTCCGGCACGTAGTGGGCCGTGCCGCCGTCGATCGTGACGGTCCCGTGGGAGGGCGGGCTCGTCACGGTCGGGGGGGCGACGCTTCCCCGGTCGTTGCCGGACAGGTCGATGTCGACGCCGGTGCCCTCGGTCGTCGTGGCGGTGTCGGGCTGGGCGACCGGAGAGACCTCGACCGTCACTCGCGCCGTCGCGCACAGCCGCGGCGCACCGTCGTCGCAGACGATCGCTCCGTAGAAGTCCCTGCCCGCGAACCCGCCCAGCGGCACGTAGGTGGTCGACCCGGAGAGCGAGACGGTGGCGTTCCCGCTGCGGGGCGGGATCCCGCGGAAGACCGTGAGGGTGTCGCCGGCGTTCGGGTCCGCGATCACCAGCGTCCCCGTCACCGGGGTCCCCGTGGTGGTGACCAGGGTGAGCGGCTCGATGGTGGGCGGGTCGTTGCCCGGTTCCACGGTCACCGTCACGAGCGCCGTGTCGCACAGCGGCAGCGGCGGCGGAGTCGTCGTCGGCGAGCAGATCCGGTACTCGAACGTGTCCGTGCCGGTGAACCCCGGCGCCGGCGTGTAGGTCGCCTCGCCCGTCGTGGGGTCGAGGAGAACCGACCCGTTCGCCGGTGCGGTCACGGGCGTGGCGTCCAGCGGGGCGCCGTCGCTGTCGTTGGAGAGCAGCGGGATGACGACCTGGGTGTCCTCCGCCGTCGTCGCGACGTCGTCGTGCGCTCGGGGGTACACGTTGAGGGTGACCGTGCCGGTGTCGCACGCGGGGACGGGCGCTGCGTTGTCGCAGACCTGGAACTGGAAGACGTCGATCCCGGCGAAGTCGAGGTCGGAGACGTACCCGAACCCACCGCCGGGGGCGAGGTCGAGGACGCCCTCCGCCGGCCCCGAGCTCACCGTGAACGTCAGCTCCTGGCCGGCGTCCGGGTCCGTCGCCGTGACGCTGTGGACCAGCAGGTGTCCCGTGGTCGTGTCCAGCACCAGGTCGTCGGCGACCGGCGGCTGGTTCAGCGGCGGCGGGACGGCCAGAACCAGGGTGGACACCCGGGACGCGTCCGCCGACCCGTCGTTGTTGGCCGGGACCGTGTCGATCGTGCTGGACGTCGAGCTCGCCACGTTCAGCAGGGTCGAGCCTGCCGCCGCCGTCACCGTCCCGGCGAACGACAGCGCCACGACCTGGTCCAGCGCCAGCGTGCCCACCGACCAGGACAGGACGTTGCCGACGAGGGTGCCGGTCGTCGACGCCGGGTCGAGCGTGAAGCCTGCCGGGAGCGTGTCGCTGACCACCACGTCCTGCGCGGACGACGGGCCGGAGTTGTGCACGGCGATGGAGTACGCGACGGTGCCGCCCTCGAGCACGGTCGCCGGGCCGGACTTGCTCACCGTCACGTCCGCGTTGTCGGGCGCCGGCGGGCCTACGCAGATCGGGGTCGCCGCAAGCACCGCGACCGTCGTCCGGACGACGTTCTGGATCGTCCCGGTCTCGACGTCGAACACCTGGCCGGGCGGCGCCACGGACTGCACGCGGATCGGGTCGGTCGCCGAGCTCCCGACGAAGCTTCCMTGCACCCGGGTGGTGCCCGAGAACTGGTACGCGCCGAATCCCCCGACCGACCCGTCGTCCGTGAGCCCGACCGCGCTGGTGATGCCGGCCTGGCTCTGCTGCCAGCCGCCGTTGTTGGTGAAGTCGCCACCGACCTGCACCAGCCCGGAGTTGCTCGACGTGGTGCCGTTGTTCATCAGGGGGCCTGCCGTCGTGACGGCGCAGGTGTTCTGCAACGCACCCGAGCCGTTGATGGTCAGGCCGCCACCGACGACGAGCGCCCCCGAGTTGGCCAGCGGACCGTTGACCGTCGCCCCGCCCTGCACCGTGAACGTCCCCGAGTTGTCGACGGTGACACCGGAGTTGAGGTTCATCGAGCCCTCGACGACGAACGCCCCCTCGTTGACGAACGCGCCCGCCGCCGGACTGAAGCCCGTGGCCACGGTCAGCTGGGCGTCCGGCGCGACGTGGATGTCCGATGCCCCGTTCACGCCCAGGCCGACGAACGCCGCCGTGCCCTCGACGTCGAGCGAGAACCCGGCGGAGACGACGATCGACGGCATCACCAGCGACGCGCCGGCCGCCACGACCATCGCGCCCGCCGCGTTGTTCATGTAGAGCCCGGTCAGGGTTGCGCCCGGCCCGACGCACAGCGTCCCGCCCGCCGGCAGGGAGTCGATGCCGCCCGTGAAGCTCGTCGCGACCAGGACGACCTCCCCGGGGGCGACCCCGACCGACGAGGCGCCGGGATCCTGCGTGCGCGTCGGTGCCGCGCACTGCGAGGCGAAGTCGGCCTGCGCGACGGACGACGGCACGACCACCAGGGCGGCGACCGCAAGGACCAGCGAGAGGAGCGCCGCTCCGGCACGGATCGTCGTCGACCTCAGCACGCGCGCCCCATTCGTCCGTTCCCCTGTTCGGACACCGTACCCAAAACGTTTCGGGTACCGCTCCTCAGAGGTCGTACTCGACCACCACCGGCGCGTGGTCGGAGAAGCGCTCGGCGTACGTGGCGGCCCGGTCGACCGTCGCGCGCACGGCGGCGTCGGCGAGGTCGGGCGTGGCCAGCTGGTAGTCGATGCGCCAGCCGGAGTCGTTGTCGAACGCCTGCCCGCGCCAGGACCACCACGTGAACGGCCCCGGACCGTCGCCGCCCAGCTCGCGCCCCAGGTCGTGCCAGCCGAGGTCGTCGAACCACCGGTCGAGGTAGGCGCGCTCGCGCGGCAGGAAGCCCGCCGACTTCAGGTTGCCCTTCCAGTTCTTGATGTCGGCCTCGCGGTGGGCGATGTTCACGTCCCCGGCGACGACGGCGTACCCGCCCTGCTCGGCGATGTCCGCGAGCCGCCCGGTCACGTGGTCGAGGAACGCGTACTTCTCGTCCATCGACGGCGTCCCGAGCGTGCCCGAGTGCAGGTACGTCGACACGACGGTGATGCTGCGCGACGGCGCGCCCTCGTGCGCCGGCAGGGCCAGGTCCGCCTCGACCCAGCGGCCCGAGTCGCCCGTGACCCCGGTCCTCAGCCCGATCCGGACCGCCGTCATGGGCAGCCGGCTGGCGATGGCGACGCCCGCGCGGCCCTTGGTCTCGCTCGCCTCGTGTGCCAGGTGCCAGTCCCCCGGCGGCAGGTGGTCGGCCAGGATCTCGTCCGTGGCGCGCACCTCCTGCAGGAGGATCACGTCGGGCTTGCGCGCCTCCAGCCAGGCCCCCATCCCCCGCTTGTAGGCGGCCCGGATCCCGTTGACGTTCACGCTCGCGATGGTCAGCACCGGACCATCCAACCTCAGTTCGCCCACACGACCGGACGGCCGCTCACTCCCCGCGGTACGCCCTCTCGAGGCCCTCGACGTCCAGCTTGCCCATCGTCAGCATCTCCGCCATCGCGCGCGCCACGCCCTCGGCGTCGGGCCGGGACATGATCTCGTCCAGCTGCACGGGCACCACCTGCCACGACACCCCGAACTTGTCGACGAGCCAGCCGCACTGGCTCGGCCGGCCGCCGTCGGCGATCAGCGTCTCCCAGTAGTGGTCGACCTCCGCCTGGCCCGGGCAGTCGAGGACGAACGAGAACGCCTCGTCGAGCACGAACACCGGGCCGGCGTTGAGGAACGTCGCGCGCATGCCGTCGATGGACAGCTCGACGATGAACTCCGCACCCTCGTCGACGCCCGGTGTGCCCGGCGGCGCGGTCACGACGGAGTGGATGGTCGTCCGCGGGATGACCTCGGCGTAGAACCGCGCCGCCTCGGCGGCCTGACGGTCGAACCAGAGGTGCGGACGGACGATGCCCATGACTGATCTCCCTCCGACGACCGGGGCCGGCCGCCACCGCACCAGCCTGGCCCCGATCGTGGAAGTTTTCAGCCCAGCAGGCGCTCGGCGGTGTCCACCACGTTGCTCAGCAGCATCGCGCGGGTCATCGGACCGACGCCGCCCGGGTTGGGCGACACCCACGAGGCGACCTCGCGCACGCCGGGGTCGACGTCGCCGACGACCCGGCTCTTGCCGGTCTCCGGGTCGGTCGACCGCGAGACACCGACGTCGATGACGACGGCGCCCGGCTTGACGATGTCGGCCGTGATGATCCCCGGGACCCCGGCCGCGGCGATGATGACGTCGGCGTTGCGCGTGTGCTCCGCCAGGTCCTCCGTGCCCGTGTGGGTGAGCGTGACGGTCGCGTTGATCTCCCGCCGCGTGAGCAGCAGGCCGATCGAGCGCCCAACGGTCACGCCCCGGCCGACGATGACCACGTCCGCCCCGTGCAGGTCGACGTCGTGCCGCAGCAGCAGGTCGATGATGCCCCGCGGCGTGCACGGCAGCGGAGACGTGACCGGCTCGTTGACACGCAGGACCAGGCGCCCGAGGTTGGTCGGGTGCAGGCCGTCGGCGTCCTTGTCGGGGTCGACGAGCTCGAGCACCCGGTTGGCGTCGATGCCCTTGGGCAGCGGCAGCTGCACGATGAACCCGGTGCACTCCGGGTCCTCGTTCAGCCGGCGCACGGCCGCCTCGATCTCGTCCTGCGTGGCCGTGGCGGGCAGGTCCTCACGGATCGAGGCGATGCCCACCTCGGCGCAGTCCTTGTGCTTGCCGGCGACGTACCAGCGCGAGCCGGGGTCGTCGCCGACGAGCAGGGTGCCGAGGCCCGGGGTCACGCCTCGCGCGGCGAGGGCGACCACCCGCTCGGTCAGCTCCGCCTTGATCCGGGCCGCCGTGGCCGTCCCGTCGAGAAGCCGAGCCGTCATCAGTACTGCTGCAGGTCGGAGTACAGGGGGAAGGACTCGGTGAGCTTGAGCACCCGGGCCCGGAGCGCCTCGACGTCGGTCGCGGCACCGTTGATCAGGGCGTTCGCGATGATGTCCGCGACCTCCGTGAACTCGGCGTCGCCGAAGCCGCGGGTGGCCAGCGCCGGCGTGCCGATGCGCAGGCCGGAGGTGACGCGCGGGGGGCGCGGGTCGAAGGGCACCGCGTTGCGGTTCACGGTGATGCCGGCCTCGTGCAGGAGGTCCTCGGCCTRCTGGCCGTCGAGGTCCGAGTGGCGCAGGTCGACGAGCACGAGGTGCACGTCGGTGCCGCCGGTGAGCACGGAGACGCCGGCCGCCGTGACGTCCGGGGCCGAGAGGCGCTCGGCGATGAGGCGGGCGCCGTCGAGCGTGCGCTGCTGGCGGTCCTTGAACTCCTCGGTGCCGGCCACCTTGAACGCGACGGCCTTGGCGGCGATCACGTGCATGAGCGGGCCGCCCTGCTGGCCCGGGAACACGGCCGAGTCGATCTTCTTGGCGTACTCCTCGCGGCTCAGGATGAAGCCCGAGCGGGGGCCGCCGATCGTCTTGTGCACCGTGGAGGACACCACGTCGGAGTGCGGGACGGGGCTCGGGTGCAGGCCCGCGGCCACCAGGCCGGCGAAGTGCGCCATGTCGACCCAGAGCTTGGCGCCCACCTCGTCGGCGATGGAACGGAACGCCGCGAAGTCGAGCTGGCGCGGGTACGCGGACCAGCCGCCGATGATCACGTCGGGGCGCTGCTCGAGCGCCTTCTCGCGCACGACGTCCATGTCGACCAGGAACGTCTCGGGGTCCACCCCGTAGGCGCCGACCTGGTAGAGCTTGCCGGAGAAGTTGATCTTCATGCCGTGCGTGAGGTGGCCGCCGTGCGCCAGCTCGAGGCCGAGGATCTTGTCGCCCGCGTTGATCAGGGCGTGCAGCACGGCCGCGTTCGCCGTGGCACCCGAGTGCGGCTGGACGTTGGCGTGCTCGGCGCCGAACAGGGCCTTGGCACGGGCGATCGCGATGTTCTCCGCGATGTCGACCTGCTCGCAGCCGCCGTAGTAGCGGCGGCCCGGGTAGCCCTCGGCGTACTTGTTGGTGAGCACGGAGCCCTGCGCCTGCAGGACGGCGCGGGGCACGAAGTTCTCGCTCGCGATCATCTCGAGCGTGCCCTGCTGGCGGGCGAGCTCACCGTCGAGGACGGCGGCGATCTCCGGGTCCAGCTGGGAGATGTTCTGATCCATCAAGGGGATCTGGTCGGCGCTCATCGGCACTCCTGTTCGCAGTCAGCGTGTACGCGCGCACCGGCACCCGCACACTCGTGTGTGGTGACCGGGGGCCCAGGCGTCCGACCCGTTGGTCTGCTGCTGCGTCGCTCCCCGGTGGTGACCCACCCGTTTCGCCAGTCGCGACGCGGACAGGCTACCAAGGCTCAGCCCTCGTCGGAGCCGTCGCCCAGGATCTTTCGCAGGTACGCGTAGGTGAGGTCACCGGCGGTCTGGTCGTGCTGGTGCTCGTACCCGTGCTTGGCGTACAGCGCGAGGTTCTGCACCGAGTCACGGCCGGTGAACACCCAGACCTCCTCGATGCCCTCGGGCAGGAACGGCAGGATCGCCATGAGCATCTGGGTGCCGAACCCCTGCCCCTGCAGGTCGGGGGCGACCGCGAAGCGGCCCAGCGTCGCCTTCGGGCCCTCGATGAGCACGCGGATCGAGCCGACGAGGCGGTGGCCGTACCAGCCGCCCAGCGTGATGACGCCGTCCTTCTGCAGGTCAGCCTCGAGCTCCTCGAGGGTTTGCGTGAGCGGCGGGATGTGCGGGTCGCCGTACTGCTGGGCCTCGGTCACGAACGCGGCGCGGCGCAGCGTGAGCAGCTCGCCGGCGTCGTCGGGGGTCACCGAACGGATCTGGAGGTCGGCCTGCGTCATGCGGCCCATCGTGTCAGCCGATCCGCGCGACCACTACTCTCGGACCTCGTGTCCTCCGACTCACTCGACAGCATTCACTGGGTCCTCACCCTCTCCTGCCCCGACCGCCCCGGGATCGTGCACGCGGTCGCCGGGCTGCTGGCCGAGCACGGAGGGAACATCACCGAGTCGCAGCAGTTCGGGGACCCGCTGTCGGGGCTGTTCTTCATGCGGGTGCAGGTCACTGCATCGACGCCGCGGGACGAGCTCGAGGCGGCGTTCGCGCCCGTGGCCGCGCGCTTCGCGATGGAGTGGTCGCTCGACGTCGTCGGCCGCCCGGTCCGCACGCTCGTCATGGGATCGACCGCCGCACACTGCCTCAACGACCTCGCGTTCCGCCAGCGGTCCGAGAACCTGCCGATCGACCTGGTCGCCGTGGTGTCCAACCACACCGCCCTGGAGCCGCTGGCCGCGTTCTACGGCATCCCGTTCCACCACGTCCCCGTGACGGCCGCGACCAAGCAGCAGGCCGAGGCCCGGCTGCTCGAGCTGGTCGAGGAGCTCGACGTCGAGCTCGTGGTGCTCGCGCGCTACATGCAGATCCTGTCCGACGACCTCTGCCGCGCCCTGCCGGGCCGCATCATCAACATCCACCACTCGTTCCTGCCCTCGTTCAAGGGCGCCCGGCCGTACGCGCAGGCCCACGACCGCGGCGTCAAGCTCATCGGCGCCACCGCCCACTACGTCACCGGCGACCTCGACGAGGGCCCGATCATCGAGCAGGACGTCGAGCGCGTCGACCACTCCCGCCACGTCGACGACCTGGTGGCGCTGGGGCAGGACGTCGAGCGACGGGCCCTGGCCCGGGCCGTGCGCTGGCACGCCGAGCACCGCGTGCTCCTCGACGGCCACCGCACGATCGTCTTCCGCTGAGCAGTACGACCCGCTGACCGGTCGACGTCGGCGGGCGGCGGGAGCGGCACCCGTTCGCGTGAAGACTTCGTTGCGCTCAGCGGAACAAGGTCTTCACGCGAGCACAGGGCAGGTCGGCGAACAGCGTCGCGCTCGACCTGTCCAGCCGCGCGAGCGCAGCGCAGCCACCACCTGCGCGGCCGTGGCGCACGGTTCGCTCACCACGTGCTGCCACCGGTATCGCAGGGTGATCTCGGACCGCTCGATCAGCACCGCGTTGTCGCGCCACGTGTCTCGGTCCGTGCGGCCGGACGGATGGGCGAGCTGCCCGTCCAGCTCGATCCGGACGCCGAGCCCGACATGCACCCGGTTGGCCCGGATCCAGCGCCCGCCGGTCCGCTCGCGCACCYGGGCGTGTGCGGTGGGCAGCCGGTGGCGCCGTTCGACGTCGCGGACGTAGCGGTGCTCGAGCGGCGACTCGATGCCCTGGCCGTCGTCCCCGAGCAGGTCCTCCACCAGGTCACGGTGCCGGAGGAGCCGCCGCTCGCCGGCGTACCTCAGGAGCCGGCCGGGCAGCACGCCAGCGCGGACCGCGTCGCAGACGAGGCCGACGACGTCATCCTCCGAGTCGATCTCGTGCACCAGGTCCAGCACGGTGTCATCGACGCCGGTGGCTCGGATCGGCCCGCCCGCGTACGGCATCGTCCGCCGGCGCCGCACCACGAGACCGGGCGGTATCGACACGACGCGGCGGGCGGGGACGCTCACCACGATCTGCGGGCCGGGCGCCGAGACGACCCCGTGCACGAAGGCCGCCGAGGCGTGCGAGAGAGCGGCACCGTCGCCGGCGTAGAGCACAGCTCCACGAGCGCGCTCCCGCCACGTGATCGCGCCCGAGTGCAGGGCGACGACGCCGCGCCACAGCCGCTGCCAGTCACCTTGGGCAATTCGTCGGGACACGACCGCACGGCCCACTCCCCACGCATGCAGCTGCGCCGATGTCACCACGGCCTCCTGCCGGACGACGGTGCTCCGCGCGGCAACGTCCAGCTGGGGTGGGAACCGAGCCGGTCGGGGTGCAGGGCGGGCGTCGCTCACGGCCGCAGTGTCCCGCGGGAGCGAGATCGACGACGCCGGCAATCCACAGCCCCGGTGAGCATGACTCGCCGCGGCGGCCGGCTAGGGGCGCACACCCGGAGGACTCGCGGGCGCGGCGCTGCATCGCGCCGCCGGTGACCGCGACGCGCTGGGGGTTCGCGTGAAGACTTTGTTTGCGCTCAGCGGAACAAAGTCGTCACGCGAACCGCTGGGCGCCGGCCCGGCGGTGCCGGCGACCTGCCGGACGGCTGAGCCGCGGTCTCCGCAACCCGGCACGGCCGACAGGCCCGCGACCTCAACGGCCGAGGGGCCCGCGGGGTCAGTGCAGCGCGCCCATCCGGCGCAGCATGTCGCTGTTGTCCAGGCTGGTCGCCCCGGTGATCGCGGCCAGGACCGATTCGTAGGTGGCGCTGGAGGCGTCGAACGAGCCGTTGTTGCGCCCGTGCCGCAGCACGACGATCCGGTCGGACACGGCGCGCACGTCGTTCATGTTGTGGCTGATGAGGATGACGCCGTGGCCCAGGTCGCGCAGGCGCTCGATGTACGTGAGCACCTCGGCGGTCTGCGCGACGGACAGGGCGGCGGTGGGCTCGTCGAGCACGACCAGGCGCGGGGACCCGATGAGGGTGCGCGCGATCGCGACCGCCTGGCGCTGCCCCGCCGAGAGCTCGGACAGCGGCGTGCGCACCGACGGGATGCGCAGGGTGAGGTCGCGCAGGATCCCCCGGGCCACCTGCTCCATCCTCCCGTCGTCGAGCAGCACCCCGTCGGTCAGCTCGCGGCCGAGGAAGATGTTCGACGTCACGTCGAGGTTGCCCGCCAGCGCGAGGTCCTGGAACACGGTGGCGATGCCGAGCGCGTGCGCCGCGGACGGCGAGGGGATGGTCACCTGCTCGCCGTCGATCTCGATGATCCCGGAGTCGGGCGTGAGCACGCCGGAGATCACCTTGGCCACCGTCGACTTGCCGGCGCCGTTGTCCCCGACGAGCGCGACCACCTGGTGGTCGAACACGTCGAGGTCGACGCCGACGAGCGCCTCGACCGCACCGAACCGCAGGCTGATCTGCCTGAGGGACAGCAGCGGCACCCGGGGGGATGCGCTCATGACCTCACCTGCTCCTCGTTGGGCACGTACCTGCAGTGAAACCCCGCCTGGTTCGCGCGTCAATCGTCGTCCTCCTGCTGGCTCGCCGACCGGGCCTGGTCGTCGGAACGCTGGACGAAGTCGGTCGACCGCAGCACGAGCTCGAGCGCGCCGATGACCTCGGCGCGCTGACCCAGCTCGGCGGGCACGACCTCGAGCGGGGCGATCTGGTTGAGCAGCACCCGGTGGCGGATCGCCTCGCGGAGGGGGCCGAGCAGGAGCTCCCCGGTCTCGGCCAGCTCGCCGCCGACCACGATGCACTCCGGGTTCACGGCCATGGCCAGCCCGGAGACGACCTCGCCGATGGTCGACCCGGCGTCGGCGATCACGCGCGCGCACCCCGGGTCGCCGTCGATCGCCTGCTGGATGACGTCGCGCAGCGCGAGGGAGCCGTGGCTGGACCGCAGCGGCTCGAGCAGGGCGGCGGCGCCGACGACGGTGTCGAGACACCCGCGGCTGCCGCACCGGCAGATGTCGCCCTGGGGGTCCACCTGCACGTGGCCGATCTCGCCGGCGGTCCCCGCGAAGCCGCGGTGCACCTGGCCGCCGATGACGATCCCCGCGCCCGTGCCGTACGACGCGCGGACGTACACGGAGTCCCGGTAGATGCGGGACGCGCCGTGCGCGCTCTCGGCGAGCGCCCCGAGGTTCGCGTCGTTGTCGACGAACACGGGGCTCGCGAGGCGCTTGGACAGCACGTGGGCGACGTGGACCTCGTCCCAGCCGCGCATCATGCCGCGCACGGAGATCATGCCGGTCGTGCTGTCGACGGGCGCCGGCAGGCCGACCCCGATGCCGACGACCTCGTCGCCGGTCGAGCCCACGCGCTCGAGCAGGTCCGCGACCAGCAGGGCGGCGCGGTCGAGGCTGGTGTCCACCCGGTGCTCGGGGGGCAGCGGGAGGGTCTGCTCGGCGACGACCTCGCTGGTCACGTCGCCGAGCGCCACGCGCAGCTGCCGGTGGCCGATGATGATGCCCACCGCCAGACCCACCCGGTGGGCGAGCGTGACCATCTGGGCACGTCGCCCGCTCCGGGTGGTGTTCCGCGTCTCGACGACGCCGGCGCCGAGCAGCTCCTTGACGATCGTCGAGACGGTCGCGGCCGACAGGCCGGTGGCACCGGCGAGCTCCACCTGCGTGAGCCCGCCGTGCCGGTGGACCGTCTCGACGATCAGGGCCCGGTTCGCCTCACGGAGCGACGACTGGGAGCCCGACATCGTCAGTCGCCCTCCCACGCCCGCGAGCATAGCCCCGAGCCTCTGCCCCGATCGGTCGTTCGTCAGCGCGCCGCGCCCGCGCGCCGCTTGTTGTAGATGTCGAACGCGACGGCCAGCAGCAGGACGAGTCCCTTGACCATCTGCTGCACCGACTGGTCGATGCCCATGAGCTGCATGCCGTTGCTCATGACGGCCATGATCAGGCCACCGACCATGGCGCCCGTGACCCGGCCGACGCCGCCCGTGGTGGACGCACCGCCGATGAAGCAGGCGGCGATGGCGTCGAGCTCGAACATGTTGCCCGCGCCCGGCTGTGCGCCGTTGGACCGCGACGAGTACACGACACCGGCGACGGCGGCGAGCACGCCCATGTTGACGAAGATCCAGAAGTTGACCTTCTTGACCTTCACGCCCGATAGCTGCGCGGCCGAGAGGTTGCCGCCGATCGCGTAGACGTGGCGGCCGAAGACGGTCTTCGTCGTCACGACCGTGTAGGCGATGATCAGGATGCCCAGGATGATCAGCACGATCGGCAGGCCACGGCTGCGGGCCAGCTGGTAGGTGAAGGCCATGCCGACGAGCCCGACCAGCACGATCTTGGTGACGAAGATCGGCATCGACTCGACGACCTGCTGGTACTTGATCCGCCCCTGGCGGGCACGCACCTGGCTCACCGCGTAGCCGAGCACCGCGATCGCGCCGATGACGAGCGTGAAGACGTCGATGCCGTTGCCGCCGAGGAACCCGTTGAGGAAGCCACCGGCGATCCGCTGGTACTCGGCCGGGAACGGCGAGAGCGACACGTTGTCGAGCACGCGCAGCGTCATGCCGCGGAACAGGAGCATGCCGGCCAGCGTCACGATGAACGCGGGGATGCCGACGTACGCGACCCAGAAGCCCTGCCAGAAGCCGACCAGGAGGCCGACCGCGAGACCGGCGAGCACGCCGACCCACCACGGGAGCCCCTGCTTGATGACGACCACCGCGGAGACCGCGCCGGTGAGCGCGACCACCGACCCCACCGACAGGTCGATGTGACCGCCGACGATGACGATCATCATGCCGATCGCGAGGATGAGGATGTACGAGTACTGGAGGACGATGTTCGTCACGTTGCCCGGGGAGAGCAGGACGCCGTCGGTGAGGATGGTGAACAGCCCCACGATGGCGACGAACGCGACGACGATCCCACTCTGACGCAGGTTCCTCGTGAAGAGGTCCCTCAGGCCTGCCATGGCGGTCATCGAACCTGGTCCCTTTCCTTGGTCATGAGCTCCATCAGGTTCTCCTGAGTCGCCTGCTCCCGCGGCAGCACACCGGTGATCCGGCCGGCCGAGAGCGTGTAGATCCGGTTGCAGATGCCGAGCAGCTCGGGCAGCTCCGAGGAGATGACGAGCACGGCCTTGCCGGCGTCGGCGAGGGCGTTGATCAGCGTGTAGATCTCGTACTTGGCGCCGACGTCGATACCGCGCGTCGGCTCGTCGAGGATGAGCACCTGCGGGTCCGTGAAGAGCCACTTGCTCAGCACGACCTTCTGCTGGTTGCCGCCCGAGAGCTTGCCCGCCAGCGCCAGCACCGTCGGCGCCTTGATGTTCATGCTCTGGCGGTACTCCTCGGCGACCTTGATCTCCTCGTTCGCGTTGACGAACCCGGAGCGGGACACCTTGCCGAGGTTGGCGGCGGAGATGTTGGACCGGATGTCCTCGATGAGGTTCAGGCCGTACTTCTTGCGGTCCTCGGTGGCGTACGCGATGCCGTGCGAGATGGCCTCGCTCACGGTGGACGCCTTGATCTCCTCGCCGTGGAGGAAGAGCCTGCCGGAGATGTTGCTGCCGTAGGACCGGCCGAAGACCGACATCGCGAGCTCGGTGCGGCCCGCGCCCATGAGCCCGGCCAGGCCCACGATCTCGCCCGCGCGCACCGAGAGGGCGGCGCCGTCGACGACGATGCGCTCGGGGTCGGTCGGGTGGTGCACGGTCCAGTCCTCGATCCGCAGCACCTCCTCGCCGATGGTCGAGTCGTGCGGGGGGAACCGGTGGCCGAGGTCCCGGCCGACCATGCCGCGGATGATCCGCTCCTGCGTGACCTCGTCGGCCGCCATGTTCAGCGTCTCGACGGTCCGGCCGTCGCGGATGATCGTCGTGGTGTCGGCGATCTCGGCGATCTCGTTGAGCTTGTGCGAGATCATGATGCACGTGATGCCCTGGGCCTTGAGCTGGCGCAGGAGCCCGAGCAGGTGCTCGGAGTCGTTGTCGTTCAGGGCCGCGGTGGGCTCGTCGAGGATCAGCAGCTTCACCTCCTTGGAGAGCGCCTTCGCGATCTCCACGAGCTGCTGCTTGCCGACGCCGAGCTGGCCGATCGGGGTGACCGGGAGCTCGTCGAGGCCCACCCGGGCGAGCAGGGCAGCCGCCTCGGAGTTGGCGCGGTTCCAGTCGATGAGCCCGCGCTGCGAGCGCTCGTTGCCGAGGAAGATGTTCTCCGCGACCGACAGGTACGGGACGAGGGCGAGCTCCTGGTGGATGATCACGATGCCCTTGGCCTCGGAGTCGTTGATCGACCCGAACTGCACCTCCTCGCCCTCGAAGAGGATCGACCCCTCGTAGGAGCCGTACGGGTACACGCCGGAGAGCACCTTCATGAGGGTGGACTTGCCGGCACCGTTCTCGCCGCAGATCGCGTGGATCTCGCCACGCTCGACCGACATCGACACGTCCTGCAGTGCCTTGACGCCGGGGAAAGTCTTGGTGATGGCTTGCATCTCGAGAATGGGGTTGGCCACGCGGCTTCCACCGTCCTTCGTCGTGCAGGGCTCGGTCGCCGGGCCCTCCGCTGGTGGGGGTGACCCCCGACCGGCCGGCACGCGGTGCCGGCCGGTCGAGGGTCAGGTCGAACGGGTCAGGCCTGGCCGCTGGCGACCTGGTCGGCCGTCCAGTAGCCCGAGTCGATCAGCAGGCTCTGGATGCCGTCCTTGACGACGACGTCCGAGTCGAGCAGGAAGGACGGGACCACCTTGACGCCGTTGTCGTACGTCTTGGTGTCGTTCGCCTCGGGCTCGTTGCCCGCGAGGAAGGCCTGCGCGGAGACGATGGCCTGGTCGGCGAGCTTGCGCGTGTCCTTGAAGATCGTCGAGTACTGCACGTCGTCGTTGATCAGCTTGACCGACGCGATCTCGGCGTCCTGGCCGGTGACGATCGGCATGCCGCCGGAGATCGCCGGGCCGTAGCCGGCGTTCTGCAGCGCCGTGATGATGCCGCGCGACAGACCGTCGTACGGGGACAGCACACCCTGGACCTTGGAGCCGTCCGAGTAGGTCGACGTGAGGAGGTCCTCCATGCGCTTCTGCGCCGTCTCCTGCAGCCAGCGCAGCGTGGCGACCTGCTCGATGTCGGTCTGGCCCGACTTCACGACGAGCGTGCCGTTGTCGATGTACTCCTGCAGCGTGTCCATCGCACCCTGGTAGAAGAAGTGCGCGTTGTTGTCGTCCAGCGAGCCCGCGAACAGCTCGATGTTGAACGGACCCGCCGCGTCACCCTTCGAGCCGTCGTCCTTGAGGATGCCCAGGCCGGTCAGCAGCGAGGTCGCCTGCTGCACGCCGACCTTGTAGTTGTCGAACGTCACGTAGAAGTCGACGTTCTCGCTGTCGCGGATCAGGCGGTCGTACGCGATGACCGGGATGTTCGCGTCGGCGGCGGCCTGGAGCTGCGTGGCCAGGGCGGTGCCGTCGATCGAGGCGAGGATCAGCAGGTCCGCGCCCTTGGTGATCATCTGGTCGATCTGCTGCTGCTGCGTGGGGATGTCGTCCCCGGCGTACTGCAGGTCGACCTTGTAGCCGGCCTTCTCGAGGCCCTCCTTGACGGCCTTGCCGTCGGCGATCCACCGCTCCGAGGTCTGCGTCGGCATTGCGACGCCGACCGTGAGGTCGCTCGCGTCCTTGGTCGCACCGCTGGTCGCCGCGTCGTCGCCGCCGGCGCCGCTGCCCGAGCATGCGGCCAGGCCGAGTGCGAAGACCGCACCCACTGCCGCGATAGTGATCCGTCGCATTGCTGTGCTCCTTCTCGTCGTTGAGGGCCCGGTGACTCGGGCCTGGGAGTGCTCGGGTTCGTCGAACAGGCAGCATCTGCGCTCCCGGTCCGGTGTCCCGGCTGCGACCGTCGGTAGTGCTCCGTCGGGTGCAGCGGCCCCAACCTTGTTACATTCGTTTCTCGAAGTCAATCGACCTCTGAGCGTGTGAACATCACGAAGTCATTACGAAGTGAACGCTAACAGGTCACCTTCAGGACGTATCCCCGCGCTCTTGGCTTCGCGCCACGAAGACAGTGGTCCACGTCACGAGACACCGAAGGGCCCCGCGACCGAGGTCGCGAGGCCCTTCGCCCTCACCGGTTGCCGCTGCGGCGGCTCGTCGGCTCACGCCACGTGCGAGGCCCACCACCCGCGGAACGAGTGCCACCAGCCGCCACCGTGGTGGCCGCTCGCGTGGTTCTCCACCAGCACCGCGACGGTGCGGGGCGGGACGGTCACGGTGCCGCTGGCCTTGTCCCAGCTGGTGCCCTTGACCACCGGGTCGCTGCCCTTGGCCTGGACCGGCGACAGGGTCAGCCTGTGGCCGCTCAGCGAGGACACGGTCTGGGTGGTCGCCTCGTCGGACGCGTTGACCACCACCAGCACCCCGTCGAGCTTCTTGTCCACGTCCTTGGCCCACGTCCTCGTCGTCGCGTCCCAGCCGGGCGCGTCGTCGATGGTCATGACGACCACCCCGGGGTCGGCGTCCGGACCGGAGCCCGGGAAGCCGACCTTCTGCTCGATCAGCTGGGCGGACCCGAGCCGGAACAGCGGCGTCGAGAAGCGCAGCCGCAGCAGGTCGTCGGCGGCCTTGGACGCGGTCGCGATGTCGGCCGGCGTCGGCTTGAGGGCCGGGTCGGCCAGCAGCGGCTGCTGGTAGGGCCACTTGTCCACGTTGTCGGCCTTCGGCGGCAGACCGCGGCCGAAGCCGTTGTCCTGGCCGGACAGGTCGAGGCTGTTGAACCAGTCGCCCGAGTTGAAGCTGTTGCGGTCGAGCGACTTGCTGCGCAGCAGGTCRGCGCCCGCGTGCCAGAACGACGGGGTCTGGGCCAGGGCCGTGGTCGCCAGCGAGACCGTGTTCATGCGCACCCGGTCCGCCATCGGGGTGTCCGTCGGCAGCTTGTAGGTGAGCGAGTCCCACAGGGTCTCGTTGTCGTGCGCGTCGACGTAGGTGATGACCTCCTCCGGGGAGTCGGCGTACCCGGCCGGCTGGCCGTTGTAGTCGATCTCCKACCCCTTCTGGACCGTCCCCGCGCTCGTCTCGAACGCGAAGTCCCGCAGGTTGCCGGCCATGCCGAGCCGGACCAGGTCGCCGTCGTGCGCCGCCCGGGCCAGCTGTTGGGCCTCCGTGCCGTTGATCGGGTCCCCGTTCGGGTCGGTGCCGCCGCCGGAGCCGAAGCCCTGGATGTGCGGGTTGGCGTCGAACGGACCTCCGCCGCGGACGGCGTCGCGCAGCCGGTCGGAGAAGGTGCCGATGCCCGTGCCGCCCAGCTGGCCCTGCGTGGCCTGCGTGAACAGCGCGTTGTCCATCACCTCGCCGAAGTTCCAGCCCTCGCCGTAGAGGTAGACCTTCGACCCGTCGACCCCGTCCTTCTTGGGGGTCAGCGCGTCCAGCCCCGCGCGCACGGCCTTCATGGTGTCCACCGAGTGGTGGCCCATGAGGTCGAACCGGAAGCCGTCGACCTTGTAGTCGCGGGCCCACGTCACCACCGAGTCGACCATGGCCTTCTGCGCCATGAGGTGCTCGGTCGCCACGTTCTGGCAGCAGGTCGAGTTCTCGACCGTGCCCGTGGCGGTCAGCCGCTGGTAGTAGCCGGGCACGACGCGGTCGAGGATCGACTGCGGCGACTGCCCGCTCGCGGTGGTGTGGTTGAACACCTGGTCGAGGACCACCTGCAGGCCGTCGGAGTGCAGGGCACCGACCATCGTCCGGAACTCGGCCACGCGCGCCCCGCCCTCGGGGTTCACCGCGTACGAGCCCTCGGGCGCCGACCAGTGCAGCGGGTCGTACCCCCAGTTGAAGCCGTCCGCGTCGGCCACGGCCGTCACGCAGGCCTGCTGCTGCTCGGAGTCCGGGGCGTACGACGCGAGGTCGCAGTCCGGCGTCTTCTGCAGGGCGCGGTCCTCCTGGATCGACGCGATGTCGAAGGTCGGGAGCAGGTGGATCGTGGTCAGCCCCGCCTTCTGCAGCTCACGCAGGTGCGTGCGTCCGGCGCCGTTCGTCGCGAACGCGAGGTAGGTGCCCCGCTTCGCGGCGGGGACCGTCGTGTCGTTGATCGAGAAGTCCCGCACGTGCAGCTCGTAGATCGTCTGGTCCACGGGCCGCACCACCGGCTGCTTCGTCTTCTCCCACTGCGACGGCCGGAACGCCTTGTCGGCCAGGTCGACCAGGACCGAGCGGGTCGAGTTGGTGGTCAGCGCCACCGAGTAGGGGTCGGTGACCTGGTTGACCTCGACCTTGTCGGTGGTCGGCGCGTAGACCGTCACCTCCCAGAGGTACTGCGCACCGGCCCACGACTTCGCGCCGGCGACCGTCCACGAGCCGTCGGTCTGGCGCGTGGCCGTGACCCGCTGCGGGTCCGCGGTGGCCGAGCCGGTCCAGAGCAGCAGGTCGACCTTCTGCGCCGTCGGCGCCCACACCGCGAGCGACGGGACGCCGCTCTTGCTCCAGGTGGCACCCAGCGCGCGCTTGCCCGCCTTCGCCGCGTACAGGTCGTCCAGCACGCCCGGGACCTGCACCCCGGTCGCGGCCTGGTACGTGCCGTCGGCCGCCTGCTGGGTGACCAGCAGCGCGCCACGGAGGAGCTCCGCGGCCCGGGCGTCGTCCCCGACGTGCAGCGCCAGGTACCCCGTCGCGAGCGCGGGGAACCGGGCCAGCTGGGCCGCGGTGAGGCCGGTCGGGTCGTACGTCAGCGGCACGGGGACGCCGTCGTCGCCGACGAGCGCGCCGTCCTGCACCGACATCCCGCCGACGGCGGAGCTGTGCAGCGCGAACGTCGAGGTGGCCGGGTCAGCAGCCCAGTCGGACGGCCACGCGATGGTGCCACGGTCGATCCACAGCGCCTGCTGCAGGCCCGCACCCGGCAACGGCGGGTCCGTCACCTGGATGGTGAGGACG
>NZ_JBFULZ010000063.1:0-20135 GCF_054049635.1 Cellulomonas sp. P5_C6
GGCACGCGCGGCACACGGCCCCGCCCGACGCGACCGCGAAGGCGGTGTGCGGACCGGGCTCGCCGCAGCGCGCGCAGTCCGTGAAGCTGGGCGCCCACCCGGCCATGGCGAGCGCCCGCAGCAGGTACGAGTCGAGCACCAGACCCGGGGCGTGGTCGCGATAGGCCAGCGCCTTCACCGCGCCGACCAGCAGCCAGTACTGCTGCAGCGACGGCTCGTGCTCGGCCTCGACCAGGCGGTCCGCCGTCTCGAGCATCACCGTGCCGGCGGTGTAGAGCGTGTAGTCCTCGCAGATCCGCCGCCCGAACGGCCCCAGCGTCTCGGCCTGCGTGACGATGTCGAGGTTGCGGCCCGTGCTCAGCTGCAGGTCGACGTACATGAACGGCTCGAGCCGCGACCCGAACTTGGAGCTGGTGCGGCGCACACCCTTGCCGACGGCACGGACCTTGCCGTGCGACCGGGTCAGGAGGGTGACGATGCGGTCGGCCTCCCCCAGCTTGTGGGTGCGCAGCACGATCGCCTCGTCGCGGTAGAGGCTCACTGCGCCATTGTCCCCCGCACCACCGACAGACCACGTCGGCGCGCGGGTGCGAGCGGCGCCGATCAGGCGGCGAAGTCCGCGTACTCGGCGACGAGCGCCGAGAAGCACGCGTCGATCACCGAATGCCCGTCGCGTTCGCGTGCTGCCGTACCGACCGCCGGACGCCTTTCGCGTGCAACGGTCGCGGATCGCTCGTCTCGCCCGCGGACGTCCGCGGCGATCCCCGAACCGCCGCTCGTACCCTCGACCGACCGACGGCGGGGTGGCACTCGCATACCGGCGCCGGAGCTCGACCGGCTCGGTAGTGGCGGGCTCGGGGCTCGACTCAGGTACTGGTGACCGGTGGGCGTCGTCGTCAGCACCGTGTGGCCGGGTCCGGCCCGCTGGACCGGCCAGCGCGACCACCCCGGTGCCTCCTTCGCCAGGTTGCAGGCGACACAGAGGCCTTCGCCATTGTCGGCAGTGGTCGCCCCACCGGAGGCGGCCGGGACGATGTGGTCGATGTGCCGGCCGGGTGCCCCGCAGTAGGGCGTTCGGCAGATCCCCTGGTCGCGGATCCGTAGGAACTCGGCCAAGCCGTCAGGATGGAACCGCGAGCGGGAGGTCATCGCGACCAGGTCGCCTCCGGGATCGGCGTACAACCGCCGCAGCCAGGCCGCGTCGGCGTCGATCCCGGCGGCTACGAGCTCCCTGGCCACCTGCGCGGGCACCGGGCCACCACCGGGCAGGTGCGCGGACTCGTGCCCGGCGCCGAGCAACGCCGAGTCACTGAGCACGAGGTTCACCGTGATGGGCACGGCCGACGCGCTCGACTGACCGGTGATGAGCTCCACCAGGGTGTCCGCCATGATCTGCCCGCGACCCCGGCGCGCTGCCGCCCGCCCGACATGATTCCCCGCGTCCGGTGGGTCCTCCGGGACGCCGGCGGCAACCGCCGCGTCGGCCGCGCGACAGAGTGCCGCGTAGACGGCCACACCTTGCGCCACAGGAAGCAGCGCCGTGAGGTACGTCATCGTGTCCGGGGCCGGCCGCAACGTCACGCAGCGCTCCGACGCCGCGCGCCGGGCTCGCCGCACGACGGCGGACGGATCGAGACGCGCCGCGTGCCCCCGGGCCGAGGCCACGAGCTGCCGGGTCCCGACACCCACCAGAGCCGAGGGATCGGCGCAGAGCAGCGCATCGACCTCGCGGCGATCCTCGACCTCCAGGCAGGCGGTCTCCTGGACCAGCAGCATCGCGGTGTGCTCCGAGACGTATCCCGCACGCAGGGCTCCGAACGTGTGCGGCATCTCCGAGAGCCACGCCGTTGCGGCTCCGAGCAGAGCCGCACCCCGGTGCGGCGACTCGCGCCGCGCCAGGCCCACCTGCGCGGCGACACCCAGTCCACGCCGCCTCGTCGGCACGCCAGCGCGCGCCTGCCGCTCCCTCTCCGCACGGTCGAGAGCGACCGCCGCCTCCGCCTGGAGCGCACACGCCGCCGACTTGAGTCCCTCGAGCCCGGCGATCAGCTCCACCAGCGCCGCGCTCGGCTCCACGGCACCACCGTCGGCAACGCTGCCGCTCTCCAGGAGATCGCCGGGCTCCTCGATGCCTTCGTGGGCATCCGACCCCATCCGCACCCGCCAGCCGTGAGCCTGCTCCTGCACACCGTCGAGCCCTCGCATGAGCTCGCGACGCCACCGCCCTACCTCGCTCGCGTCGAGGGGCGTGGGGCAAACTGCGGCATCCGGGGTGGCCGCGGAGGACGAGGAGACCGCGAACGCCGCCACGTTCACGCCGAGCGCGGGAGTGTCACATGCGCTGACCGCGGCGTTGTCGCGTTCCGCCGCGAGACACGCGCACGCAGCGCCGCCCGGCGCAATCGCGTCGCGCGTCGTCTCGGCCCGAGTGGTGGTCACAACGCGATTCTATCGAACGTATGTTCGAACCACCAGGTTTGTCCACAGCCTGAATCTGAGCCGCGCGCCGCAAGGAGAGGTCAGAACCCGAAGGTCATGACCGCCGGCACGCCGCCGTGCGCGAGCGCGTCCAGCACCGCCCCCTCGTGCGGCACGACGGGGTCGGGCAGCGCGTCGAGGGCGAACCACCGCAGGTCAGCGGCCTTGTCGGGCTCCTGCAGAGCGGGAGCGCCCGTCCATCGGCGGCACTCGAAGAACCAGTCCACGCGCTCGTCGATCGGGTCGCCGGTCCCGTTCGACCGATGCATCCCCGTCAGCCCGACGAGGTCGGCGGGATCGACGTCGATGCCGAGCTCCTCGCGCGCCTCGCGGACCGCGGCGGCGACCACAGACTCGTCGCGCTCGACGTGCCCGGCGGCCGCACACGCCCAGTGCCCGTCCATGTAGCCGGTCCCGCGCCGCAGCTGGAGCAGGACCTGGTCGTCGCGACGAAGGACGACGTAGGCGGCGGGGACGACCTGGAAGCGCACGGCAGCCACCGTAGACCGGACCGGCAAGACCGGAGGCCCGACCCGGCCGCGCCGCCGACACCTCGTCACCCCGCATCCGTCGAGGGTGGTGACGGGTCAGCGGGCGAGGGTCGGCGGCGCGAGCGGTCGCGCGGTCGTCGTCGGGGTCCCCGACGGACGGCCGGGCGCGCCCCGGGGCGGCAGGCGGTGTCGCGGCCGCGGGGCAGGGCCAGGAGGTCAGCGCGGCGAGGTCAGCGCTCGTGCCGGTTGACGGCCGAGATGATCGCCTTCAGCGAGGCGGTCGTGATCGAGGGGTCGATGCCGACGCCCCAGAGGATCTCGTCGCCGATCGCGCACTCGACGTACGCGGCGGCCGTGGCGTCCCCGCCCGACGAGAGGGCGTGCTCGGCGTAGTCCAGCACGGCCACGTCGACCCCGAGGGTCTTCACGGCCGCGACGAACGCGGCGACCGGACCGTTGCCGGAGCCCTCGAGCGTGCGCCGGACGCCGCGGTCAACGAGGTCGACCTCGAGGGTGTCGGGACCGTCCTCGACGCTGGTCCCCCGCGTGCCGCGCAGCGAGAACCGGCCCCACGGCGCGAACGGGCTGCCCGGCTCGACCGGCAGGTACTCGTCGTTGAAGATGTGCCACAGCTCGTCGGCCGTGACCTCGGTGCCGTGCTGGTCGGTGTGCTTCTGCACGACCTGCGAGAACTCGATCTGCAGCCGGCGCGGCAGGTCCAGGTCCTTCTCGGACTTCATCAGGTAGGAGATGCCGCCCTTACCGGACTGCGAGTTCACGCGGATGATCGCCTCGTACGACCGGCCGACGTCCTTCGGGTCGATCGGCAGGTACGGCACGGCCCACACGACGTCGTCGACCGTCTTGCCCTGGCGCTCCGCCGACTCCTCGAGGGCCGTCAGACCCTTCTTGATCGCGTCCTGGTGCGACCCGGAGAACGCGGTGAACACCAGGTCCCCGCCGTACGGGTGCCGCTCGTTGACGGGCAGCTGGTTGCAGCGCTCGACGGTCCGCCGGATGTGGTCGATGTCGGAGAAGTCCAGCTGCGGGTCCACGCCCTGGCTGAACAGGTTCATGCCCAGGGTCACCAGGCAGACGTTGCCGGTGCGCTCGCCGTTGCCGAACAGGCAGCCCTCGATGCGGTCGGCCCCGGCCAGGTAGCCCAGCTCGGCGGCGGCGACGGCCGTGCCACGGTCGTTGTGCGGGTGCAGCGACAGCACGACGCTCTCGCGGTAGCGCAGGTTGCGGCTCATCCACTCGATCGAGTCGGCGTACACGTTGGGCGTCGCCATCTCGACCGTGGCCGGCAGGTTGATGATCACCTTGCGGTCCGGCGTCGGCTCCAGCACCTCGAGCACCGCGTTGCAGATGCGGAGCGCGTACTCCAGCTCGGTGCCGGTGTACGACTCGGGCGAGTACTCGTAGTACACGTCCGTGTCCGGGACGAGCTCCTCGTACTTCTTGCAGAACCGGGCGCCGGAGACGGCGATGTCGACGATGCCGTCCTCGTCCGAGCGGAACACGACCTCGCGCTGCAGGGTGGACGTCGAGTTGTACAGGTGCACGATCGCCTGCTTGGCGCCCGCGATCGCCTCGTACGTGCGCTCGATGAGGTGCTCTCGCGCCTGCGTCAGCACCTGGATGACGACGTCGTCGGGGATGCGGTTCTCCTCGATGAGCATCCGCACGAAGTCGAAGTCGGTCTGCGAGGCGGACGGGAAGCCCACCTCGATCTCCTTGAAGCCCATCTGCACCAGCAGCTCGAACATCTCGAGCTTGCGGGCGGGGTTCATCGGCTCGATCAGCGCCTGGTTCCCGTCGCGCAGGTCCACGGCGCACCAGCGGGGTGCCTGCGTGACGCGCTTGTCGGGCCAGCGACGGTCGGGCAGCTCGACACGGATCTGCTCGTGGAAGGGGCGGTACTTGTGCACCGGCATCGACGACGGCTGCTGTGCGCTCGTCTCCAGGTAGGTCATGGTCTTCTCGTCCTTCGGGCGGTTCGGCGGGGAGTCAGCCGGCACACACGACACCGCGACGAGGATGCGGCCTAGAGGGCCTCGTCGCGGCAGCGAAGAAGGAGGGTGACTGCGAGCACGAAGTCACCGTACCCCCACACTCGGGGCCCGGTGCAAGCCGGTCTCACCGCAGCGCCACCAGCGTGTCGTCGCCCAGCGCGTACAAGTGGGAGCCCAGCCGGACGGCGCGCGAGGTCCCGATCGGGAACACCATGTCCCACTCGTCGGTCCCCCGGTCGAGCGAGACGGCGGTCAGGACCGGGGTACCGTCGGCCGTCTCGTGCTCGACGACGACGCGCCGGCCGTCGGTGAACGTCCGCCGCACCGACGGGCCGAACGACAGCGCCCAGACCTGCGACCCGGTCGCCGCCTCGAGGCCGACGAGGTGGCTGCCGCCGCGCAGCACCACCCGGTCGGCGGCGTCCACGGCGACCTCGGAGGCCGGTGCGTCCGCGAGCCAGACGGCCTCCCCGGTCGCCCGGTCGTACGCGCGGACCCGACCTCCCTCCGTCTGCGCCGCCAGCCCGCCCGCGCCGAACACCAGGCCCGACGTGCCGTCGCTGGCGGCCGGCGCCGCGAGCACGCCCTGCACCGTGGCCCACGTGGCGCCCTTCCCGGTCGACAGCTCCGAGACGGCGTCCACGCCGGCGTCGCGCAGCCGGTAGCGGGTCCGCACGAGCGTCCCGTCGTCGAGCAGCCGGGTCTGGTCCGCGACCGTCGCCCCCGCCGGCCGCGGGAGCCGCTTGCCCGTGACCGCGTCGAGCACGAGGGTCACGTCGTTCCCCGCGGCGAAGACGAGCCCCGCGGCGGCCGTCATCGAGACCCGGCCGTTCGACGCCGACTGGAAGGTGGACCATCGCTGGGTCACCCACCGGGCCTCCCCCGTCGCCGGGTCGACCCGGCGGACCGTGAGCATCCCCCACGCGTAGGTGGCGACCACGAGGTCGGTCCCGGCCTGGGCCGTGGCGACGATCCACCCGGGCGTCGTGCTGCGGGACAGCACGGTCCCGTCGCTCGGGTCGACGACCAGGACCGCGGCCGCGCCCTCGTCACCGGTGGCGTCCGGCGGCTCGAGGAGCTGCTGGTCGGTGGGAGGCGCCGGACCGACGACGCACGCGAGCAGGCCGTCGAGCGGTCGGCACAGGACGTTCTCCGGGACGGGCGTCGCGGGCAGGGCCAGGGACCACAGCGGCCGGCCGCCCACGACGTCCAGGCCGACGAGCCGGCGGTCCTCTCCCTGCGCCCCGGCGGTGGCCACGATGACGTCGCCGACGAGCACGGGCGTGACGGAGCCGTCGACCGCCGCCGACCAGCGTGCGCGCGGCGCGTCCTCGAGCGCGCGGACGGCACCCGGGAACGCGGCCTCGCCCAGGACCTCGGCACGCTCCCGTCCGGCGGACCAGCGCGGGACCCCGACGAGCGCCGTCGCCAGCACGACGACCACGGCGACGGCCACCGCGACGGCCCGTCCGGGCCGACGACCCACCCAGCCCCGCAGTCGCTGCGCGCCCGAGGGCATCGGCTCGACGACCGCGGCCTCGTCCTCGTCGAGACGCACCCGCTGCATCGGGGTCTTGAGCCCGCTCGTCGCCACCGCGGTCAGCCGTACACGATCAGGTCGTTCGCGGTCCGCACGACCACGTGGCCGCCGACCGCGTCGACGTGCTGCACGTGCTCGGGCAGCGGGACGGCCCAGCTGCGCACGCCGTCGTCGAGCGCCAGCCCCCACAGCTCCGGCCGCCCGTCCGGGGAGCTCCCCGGGCCGAGGACCATCGTGCCGTCCGAGAGCGGCGACCAGACAAGCAGATCACCGGTGTCCACGGACCACAGCATCCTGCCGTCGCCCGCATCCAGCACGCCGTAGCTGCCCGCGCCGGACGCCACGAGCCGGTGCCGCACCAGCACGTTCGGGTCGAGGATCGTCGGTGTGCGCCAGACGTCGGCCCCCGACGACAGGTCCACGGCCGCCACCTGCGGTCCCTCGTCCACGACGGCCAGGGTGGGCTCCGAGCCGTCGTTCGCGGTCAGCTGGACCGGCAGGCCCGCCACCGGGTAGAGCGCGGCCCCGTCGGCGCCGTGCATCAGCCCGCCGCCCACGGGCGCCCACGTCGCGAACCGGTCGCCGACGCTGCCGATCTCGAAGCTGCTGAACCTGGCGCCCTCGAACACCGTGCGTCCGCCCGCGGCGTCGAGCACGATCGTGGACTCGCCGTCGAGCACGACGAACGGCGGGGTGACCGTGACGGACGCGGACAGCAGCTGGGCCATCACCCCGGGCGAGACGTAGGACCACACCACCGCGCCCGAGCGACCGTTGCGACGCTCCACCTTCAAGTGCCCGTCGTCCTGCAGCTCGCCGATCACCAGGTCGTCGTCCACCCGCTCGACCCCGACGACCGCCCCGCGGATCTCCCACCCGCCCGTCCGCGTGCCGTCCCGTGCGGACAGCGGGAGGACCGTGATGTGCGGCGCCTCCTGGATCGAGGCGTCGGCGGAGTACACGACCTGCGGCTCGCGCACGAGGCAGAGCACGAGCGAGCCGGCATCGGAGCTCTGCGCGGGACAGAGGACGGCCGCGCTCTCGAAGCCCGAGCGGGGGGCCGGCGCCACCGGCACGCTCCACCGGGTCGCCCCCGTCGTCGGGTCGTGCGCCGTGACGTCCCACGAGTCCTCGCCCTCCGCGAGGACGACGAGCGACCCGTCGGCGGCCAGCACGGTGCCGTTGATCGTGCGACCCTCGACGTCCCAGAGCCGCGTGGGCGCCGAGTCCAGCGGCCGCACCATCCCCGGCACGGCGGCGATGCGGGCGACGAAGGCACGGTCCCGCGCGGACGCGACCATGGCCGCCGCGACCAGGCACAGCACAGCGAGCACGGCGACGGGCCACCAGCGCCGCAGCGGGTGCTCACCGGCGGGCGGGAGGCCTGGCGGCGGCTCGTCGTCGGGATGGCGCGGCCGAGGCGTCGTGGTCGAGGCGTCCTCGATCTCGACGAGCTGCATCCGTGCAGCCAGGCGCCGGTCCGCCATGCCCCCGACTCTAGGACACCGGCTGCGTCCCCGGAGCCCGGACGAGGCGCAGCGCGCAGTCGCCGAACGTGACCGTGGAGCCGACCCGCAGGCGCACCTGCTGGTCGACGCGGCACACCACCTGGCCGCCGTCCGGCAGCGTGACGACCGTGCCGTTGGTCGAGCCGCGGTCCGCGACCCAGACGCCGCCGGGCTCGACCCCGATCTGCAGGTGGGTCTTGGAGACGGACCGCCCCGGGTCCACCACGCGGACCAGCTGGACGTCCGCGTCCGACGCCGGGTTGCGCCCGACCAGCGCGGTGCGCTCGATGATGATCCGGCGACCGTCCAGGAGCTCGACCTCCGCCACCGCCCGGTCGACCGCGACCGAGTCCACGGGCAGCGCGAGCAGGTCGTCCCGGGGGCCTGCCGGACGGGTCATCTCGAGCTCGGGCGCGAGGCCGTAGCTGAGGCCGACCTGCCGGACGACCGGCGTGGCCCGGGTGTCGAGGTCGGGCCCGCTGCGCTGCGGCGAGACGGGCGCGAGGACGAGCCCCGCGGGCCGGCCCTCCTCCAGGAGGACGTCGAGCAACGCGGTCCCGGCGTCGGCCGGCGGTGCGGCGACGGCCCACCCCGGCACGGCCGTCACGCGACGCGGCGGGGCAGCCGGGACGGGGACGGGGGCGCGCTCGGCGCGCGGGAGCTCGGCCACCGGCTCGAGGGGGGCCGACCGGACGTCGAGGACCTCGTCCCCGGCAGCCAGGTCGTGCCACCCTCGCCGACGGCCCGTGCGGTCGAACGTCGGCGAGACCAGCACGAGCAGCACGCCCACGCCCAGCGCCAGCAGACCCGCGGCGACCACGAGCCCGCGCAGCAGCACCCGCGCCATGCCGATCGGACGACGGGTCTCCACGTCGAGCGTCCGGATCCCGGTCGCGCGCCGCCCGACGGTCCACCCCAGCCAGCCGTGGAGCACCCACTGGACCGCGACGACGACCAGCGCGAGCGCGGCCGCGGCGACCACGAGCAGCCGCTCGTCGGCGAGCAGGCCGAGCGTCAGGACCGCGACCAGCAGCACACCGTCGATCAGGCCGGCGGCGAACCGCCGGCCCAGGGTCGCGGGCGGAGCCTCGTGGCCGCCGGCGACGTCGAGCTCGGGCACCCGGCCTCCCTGGGTTCTCATGAGGTTCCCTTCGGACGTCGTCGGCGACGGTCTCGCAGCGACGCGGTGGACACGCGGGCGCGCACCCGGCGACGCCAGCCGACGCTGTGCGCCATGGCGTCCACCGTCACCTGGACGTCTGCCCAGTATGCGGTGGCCTGCGCGGCGCTCGGAGCGCCGGGGCTGAACACCGCCTGGTCGGCGGAGCGCGCCAGCGCACCCACCCGGGCGGCGACCACGGCTCCGTCGGGGGCATCGGCGAACGACGCGGCCAGCGTGCGTGCGGACTCGTTGCGCGTCGCCAGCCGGCCGGCCGGGCGGCGCAGGTCCCGCGCGGCGTCGAGAACCTCGTCCCAGCCGCCGGCCACGCGGACGACGGGATCGGTGCTGCGGCGGCGGCGACGACGACGGCCGGCCTTGAGCGCGACGATGAGCACCAGCGGGGCGGCCAGCAGCGCGAGCGGGATGCTGACGACCCCCGCCACGCGGGCGATCCGCCACCACAGGGCGTTGGCGTCGTCGCCCGTGTCGGGGTCGTCCGTCTGCGGCTGCTCGGTGTCCTCGTCCGGCGGCGTCACCGCGGCGGGCGGGGGCGGCGGCGGCTGGACGACCTGCGGGTTCGGCTCGGAGGGCTTGTGCTGGTCCTCCTGCTGCGGCGTCTGCTCCGGCGGCGGCGTCGGGTCGAACGGCACCCAGCCGTAGCCCTGGAACGCGACCTCGACCCACGCCTGGATGTCCTTGCCCGTCACCGCGACGGGACCGTCGCCGGCGCTCTCCCCCGTGCCGGCGTCGGGCGCGAACCCCAGGACCACCCGGGCCGGCAGGCCCATCCCGCGCACCATGAGGGCCATCGCCGCGGCGTACTGCTCACCGTCGCCCACCATGAGGTCCCCGCCCAGCAGGGTGGTGATCCGCGCGGCGCCGTGCCCGGACAACGACTCCGTGCCCGACACCTCCATGCCGTGGCTGAAGAAGCCCTCCTCCGAGAGCCAGGTGGCCAGCGCCCGGCTGATCTGCACGGGGCTGCCGGCGTCCCGGGCGACGTCCGCGGCGGTCACCGCGGCGATGTCCGGCGCGCCGGTCAGCGCCGGCTGGGCCATGTCGGACGCGGGCGCTCGGCCGATCTCGGCGTCGTCCGGGTCCCGCGGCACCACGACGTCGACGCCGTACTGCAGGCCGTGCCGCACGCCGCCGGTCAGCACGGCCCCACCGGTCGCGTCGTTGTAGCGCAGGGCACTGGCCGCGTCCGGGTCGGGGACGTCGAACGACGTGGCCTGGCCGACCGTCGGCAGCCACACCCCGCTCAGGGCGTCGATGGTGAACTCGACGTGCGCCTGGTCGCCTCGGACCGTCGTGTCGATCTGGTCGCCGACGCGGCGGAACTCGCCCGACGCCTCCGCGGACCCGTCGCCGGCCACGTTCCAGACGACCCCGTCGTACCGGTCCATCGTGGCCAGCCGTACGCGGGCTCCCTGGGGCAGCCCGGACACCGTGAAGAGGGTCGTGTCGGCCTCCTGCTTCACGTACTCGCGGAAGGCGGCCAGGGGGCTCGGGTAGTCCCGCGGGTCGAACGGCGGGACGATCTCGTCGCGCACCACGAGGCGGTCGGTGCCGCCGGCGACGACGGGCGCGCCGAGCACGCCGGCGCCCACCGCGACCACGGCGAGCAGGCCCGTGGCGATGACGCGCCGGGCACGCAGCAGGCCGGCGCGCCAGGACGCCCAGGGCAGCAGCACGACGACGAGGACCAGGCCGGTGAGCACGGGCGGGACGGTCGGGCGACGGGTGCCCAGCACGATCACCGCGATCGTCACGGCCACGGGCACCAGCGCCGCCGACGCGGCCGTCGCGCCGTTGCGGAGCCGGAGCGCCAGCGAGACCGCGATCGCCGACCCGACCAGGGCGAGGAAGTACATCGCGACCAGCAGCGTGCCGCCGGAGCCGACCGGTGGCTGCAGCGTGAGCACCTGCTTCCACGTCGACGCCGCGCCCCGGGCCAGCTCGAGCGCGGTCTGCGGCGTCGGCACGATCCCCGCGATCGTCGTGCTCGGCGCCGCCAGCGCACCGCCGGCCAGCACGTAGACGACCACGAGCACCGCGACCACGGTGATCGCGGACCAGCGGCGGGCTGCGCCGAGCGCCGAGATCGTGGCGCCCAGCAGGAGCCCGCCGACGAGCGCCGGCAGGGCGGTCGTGCCGCCGTACACCTCGAGCAGCGGCGTCAGGGCCACGGCCAGGGTGCCGACGAGGCAGACGACGTCGACGGCCGCGCGACCGGGCGACCGGGTCATGCCGTCACGCGCCGCAGGAGCCGGGGCAGGTCGTCGAGGCGGCCGATCGTCGCGAGGCTCAGCGAGCCCTGCGTGCGGACGGCGACGTCGGCGCCGGGCGTGCACCGCACGACGACCGTCCGCGTGCCGACAGGCACGTGCCGGGCGCCGAGGCGCAGGTCGGTGTCGCTGGGCATCGAGCCCGTGATGAGCATCGCGACAGACGCCTCCGGCGCCTCCCGGACCACGCGCCGACCGAGGAGCGTCGCACCCGCGCCGGACGCCGCCAGCGCGATCCCCGAGCAGTCGTCCAGCAGGAGGGGCGGGGTCTCGACCCGCAGCCGGCCCGGGCCGGCCAGCACGACGAGGTCACGCTCCTCGCGGATGGTCTGCACGCCGACGGACGCGAGCACCGACACCGCGAGCTCGAGCTCGTCGTCCGAGGCGTAGTCCCGGGGGTCGGTGGCCAGCGCCAGGGCGGTCGTGGTGCGCCGCGTGTCCTCGAACTGCTTGACCATGAGGCTGCCGCGGCGGGCCGTCGTCCGCCAGTGGATGTACCGGCGGTCGTCGCCCGCCACGTAGTCGCGCAGGGCGTGGAAGGAGAGGTCGGAGTCGGACAGGTCGCGCGTCGCCTGCCCCTCGAGGTCGCGAAGCAGGCCCGCGCTCGCGCCCGCCAGCGAGACCAGCAGCGGGTGCACGAACAGCTCGACCGGTCGCGTCCAGCGCACGCTGCGCCGCGCGAGACCGAACGGGTCGCCGCGGACCGACCGCACCGGGCCCACGACGATCACCGCGCGGCGGGCGGTCGGGATGGCGAACAGGTCGTCGTGCGTGGCGTCCGGGCTCAGCGCGGGCACCCCGAACTCGGCCACCGCGGCACCGACCGGCAGCTCGACGCGCGACGGCAGCGACCGGCGACGGGCCACGTTGCGCACCTCGAGGCGGCCCAGGGCGCGCTCCCCCACCTTGACCCGGCGGTCGGCCATGTCGAGCGTGATCGCGTAGCGGGCCCGACCCGCCGTCATCAGCAGCGACACCACCAGCACCGCCGTCAGCGCGGCGCCGACCGTCGCGAGCTCCAGCCACCCGGTCCACCGGCCCAGCACGAGGCCGAGGGCCGCCAGCGCGGCGACCCCCCACCCGATCGGCGAGACCCGCAGACCCACGATCAGGCCACCCGCAGGGCCGGCGGTGCCGTGGTCTCGAGGATCCGGGCGAGGATCTCGGTCGCGGTGACGCCGGCGAACTCGGCCTCGGTGTCGAGCAGCAGGCGGTGCGCGAGCACCGGCTGGGCGAGGTCCTTCACGTCGTCCGGGATGACGTACTCACGACCGGCGGCCGCGGCCCACACCTTCGCGGTGCGCACGAGCGCCAGGCCGCCGCGGACGCTGGCGCCGATCGCGGTCTGGGAGTCGTCGCGCGTCGCCTCGGTGAGCCGTGCGACGTAGTCGAGGACGACCTCGTCGATGTGCACCGTCTGCGCCATGTCCGCCATCGTGCCGACCGCCTGCGTGGTGATCCGCGGGGTCAGGTTGGTCGTGCGGTCCTTGGCGCCGGCGAGGATCTCGATGGTCGACGCGCGGTCCGGGTAGCCGAGCGACGTCTTGATGAGGAAGCGGTCCAGCTGCGCCTCCGGCAGCCGGTACGTGCCGGCCTGCTCGATGGGGTTCTGCGTCGCGATGACCATGAACGGCCGACCCACCGGGTGCGTGACACCGTCGACGGTGATGTTGCCCTCCTCCATGACCTCGAGGAGCGCGGCCTGCGTCTTGGGCGAGGCGCGGTTGATCTCGTCGGCCAGCACCACGGACGCGAAGATCGGGCCCGGGTGGAACTCGAACCGGTGCGTGCTCTGGTCGTAGATCGTCACGCCCGTCACGTCCGACGGCAGCAGGTCCGGCGTGAACTGGATGCGGTGGTGGCTGCCCTGCACGGTCGCCGCGAGTGCCTTGGCCAGCGACGTCTTGCCGGTGCCCGGTGCGTCCTCGAGCAGCAGGTGCCCCTCGGCGACCATCGCGGTGAGCGCGAGCCGCACCGTGTGCTCCTTGCCGAGCAGCGCCAGACCGACGTTGGACACGAGCGCGTCGAACGTCTCGGCGAACCAGATGCTCTGCTCGGGGGTCATGTGGGGGTCTCTCCGTCTCGGTGCTGCGAGGTCGATGGCACGGTCGGTGGCACGGTCGGTGGCCTGGTCGGTGGCGGGCGGTGCTAGGGCACGGTGTAGGTCAGCGTGGTCGTCGCGCCCACACCCTTGCCGTTGATGGCGGCGACCGTCACCGTCACGGTGGCCCCCGAGACCGCACCGGGCATGCTCACCAGGGTTCTGTCGGCGCTGCGGGCCTTGTTGTTGAGGTCCGAGCCGCAGTCGGCGGGGTCCGAGCCGGCTGCCCAGCAGACGCGGTACCCCGAGATGTTCTGGCCGCCGTCGTCGGTGGGCGGGTCCCAGGCGGCCGTGAGGGTGGTCGGTGCCGCGGCGTCGTCGGCCGTCAGCGACGGGTTCGCCACCGCGCCCGGCGGCGCTCCCCAGCCCCAGACGGCCGACTGGCTGTCGGCCCCGCTGGACAGGGTGCGACCCGTGCCCGTGGTGGTCGCCGTGACGGTGAGGGTCACCGTCGTGCCGCCCGGGGAGATCCAGCCGTTCACGTCCACGTCCGCGCTCAGGCCCGTCGTCGTGCCCTGGACGTTGTGGCCCGGCGCGCTGAGCCGGTACGAGTACGTGACCGTGCCGCCGCCGCCGTCCGTGGACGCGGCCCAGCCGATCGCCGCGGTCGCGGGCTCGCCCCACGGACCGGTGGTCGACGACACCGCGAGCGTCGTGATCTGCGGCTGCGTCGGCGGCGTGGTCGCGGTCGCGCTCGCCGCGGGGCCCCACCCGCTCGACCCGGCCGCGTTCACCGCCCGGACCTGGAACGTGTAGCCGACGCCGCCGGTCAGGCCCTGGACCGTGTACGACAGACGGTTGCCGACGTCGGACTCCGACCCGTCGGGCATGCGGATCACGTAGGCGCGGACGGGCGAGCCATTGTCGTCCGCCGCGGACCATCGCAGGTCGATGCTGCCGTCGCCCGCGGGCGCGTTCGCGGTCAGGGTGGTCGGCGCGCTCGGCAGGCCGAACGTCGACGCGGTGACGGTCCCCGGGTCGCCCCAGCCCGCCTTGTTCTTGGCCCGCACCGACACCCGGTACGGGTACTTGGTCTGCGCCTGGTCGAACGTCAGCGTCTGCGTCCCGGCCGCGACCGGGAACGTGGCACCGTTCGGCCCGTCCACGACGACCTCGTACTGCGCGACCGCGTCGCCGTTGTCCTTGGGCGCCGTCCACGCGATCGCGATGACCCGGCCGAGGGTCGAGTCGGTGGGCGTCGCCGTCACGTCCGGCGCGTCAGGAACTCGCGCGGGGACCATCGGCTGCGACGACGGGGACCAGCCGCTGGGATCCGGGGCCTTGTTGTGCGCACGCACCCGCACCGAGTAGGCGGTGCCGTTGCGCAGGCCGGTGAACGTGTAGCTGGTGGTCGCGGAGGTCACCGAAGCCGGACCGGTGAGCGGCGCGGGCGAGATCTCCAGCGTGTAGCCGGTGACCGGCGACCCGGTCGAGGCCGGCGCGGCCCAGGTGGCCTTGACGGAGCCGTCGCCGAAGTCGAGCGTCGGCGCCGCGGGTGCGTCCGGGACGGCGTCGGGCCGGGCCGTGGCGGACGGCAGGCTCGGGTCCGACCAGTCGACGTCGTTCTGCGCCGCGACCGTGAACGTGTACTCCACGTCGTTGGTGAGGTTGTCGATCGTGCACGTCGTGCTCGAGCACTGCCGGACGATGTTCCCGGGGTTCGCGACGACGCGGTAGCCCGTGATCTGCGCCCCGCGGTTGTCGGGGGCGTCCCAGGACAGCACCACCGTGCGGTCCCGGACCTCGCCGATCCGCGGCGCGCTCGGGGTGGCCGGCCGGCCGCGCACCACGACGGTGATACGGCCCTCGACCTCGCGGTCCGGGTCGCCCGTGACGTCCCGGACCCGGTACCGCGTGACCATCTGGCCGATGAAGCCCTCGGCCGGCCGCACGCTGACGGAGTCCGCCGACGCACCCGCCGTGCCCGCGCCCGGGGTCTCCACGGTGGCACCGATGACCGTCATCGGGGAGTCGGGGAACGGGTTGAACGCGCCGGCGAGCACGTCGACGGTCACCTGCCGCCCCTCCACGCCGTTCTCGATCGTGCGGTCCACCAGCCGGATCTTGGGCCGCGTGCTCGCCACCACGCGGACGTCGATGGTCTGGTCGAACGACCCCGTCCGGCCGTAGCCGATCCGGACCCCGAGCTGCTCGGTGCGGCCCTTGGGGGTCGTCTCGTCGGCCGCGATGCTGAGGATGCCCTTGTCGATGCCGCCCGTGAAGCCCGCGGGGATCGCCGAGATCAGCTGGTAGGAGTAGCGGTCGTCCGTCGGCGTCGCGCCCTCCGGGCCCGTGGTGAACGCCCGCAGATCGACGGTGAGCGGGTCCTCGCCGGGCGACACGTCGATGACCGACGGGGTGAACGTCGGCGGGTGGTCGTCGACGGCGTAGACGGTGATCTGGAGCGTGATCACGGAGGTGCGCGCGGACGTGTCCCCCGGGCCGGACGCGTCGGTGACGGGCACGGTGATCGAGGCCGGGCCGGCGTACCCGGGCGCGGACGTGAACTGCAGGGTCGTCGGGCTGCGCACCGGGTCCGTCTGGTCGGACTTCGTCGCGGTCACGCCGAGCGGGTCGGCGATCGTCGCGACGCGGCCCGGTGCCACCTGGACCTGCTCGTCGAGCGGGATGACGAGCTGCTCGCCGGACGCCACCCGCAGCTCGGGCGCCTTCGGCCGCGGGGTCGGCGGGAAGAAGCCGAGCGCCGGCACGGTGATGAACGCGTACGAGGCCGCGGTCCCGGCGGGGACGGTCGTGTTGGTGAGCAGGTACGGGAGCGTCTGCGCGTGGTCGACCAGCGTCACGACGACGTCGCCCCGCTCGGTCACCCGCGCGACGTCCGACTGCGAGCCCGGGACGGACACCGCGAGGTCGCTCAGGGGGCCGCTCGGGTTCTGCGCGACCGCGAGCACGTCGACCGAGACCTCGGTCCGGCCCAGCGTGTCCAGGGCGGGGACGACGACGTCCCGCGCGATCGGCGGCAGCACCGGGGCGTTGTCCACCACGGTCACGGTCAGCACGGCGGTGTCGTGCCCGCCGCGGTCGTTGGAGACCGTGTAGGCGATCTGCAGCACCCCGGGGGTGTCCGGCGCGCGCACGACGATCCGGCGGCCCGAGACGGTCGCGTCCGTCTCGGCGGGCTGCAGGACGAGCTCGGGGTCGAGGGTGAGCTCGCCGCCGCTGGAGTCCACGTCGTTGGCCAGCACGCGCACCTCGACCCGCTGGCCGGGGTTCACGGTCACCTGGTCGTCGCGCGCCACCACCGGCGCCGAGCCCGTCGGCCGCGGCACGATCCCGACCCGGATCGTCGCCACCGCGCGCTGCCCGACCCAGTCCTCGACCGCGTACGTGAACTCGACGGTGCCCAGGTCGCCCGGCACGGCCTCGAACTGGATCCAGTCGGGCCCACCCGCCTTGGCGATGCCGTGCGCCGGACCCGACGCGATCCCGAGCAGGGTCACGCCGTCGCCGTCGGGGTCGATCCCGACCAGCGGGACGTCGATGCGCACCGTGTCGCCCTCGAACACCCGGGCGACGATGTCGACGGGGCGGGGCGGGGCCTTCGCGCCGGCGTCCGACGCGTGCACGTGCACGGTGACGGTCGCCGCGGTGCGGTTGCCGGTGGCGTCCTGCACCTCGAACGTGGCGTGCGCGGTCATCGCCGTGGCCGGCGCCTGGTACCGGAGCACGTCGCCGGACACGAAGAGCAGCCCCTCGCCCTCCCCCAGCGGCTCGACCAGCTGGGGCACCAGCGTGATCCGGTCGCCGTCCGGGTCGTAGGCGCCGTCGAGGACGGGGATGGTCACCACGCCGCCCGTGCGGACGCTCGCCTCCGCGTTGGGGACGACCGGCGGCTGCGACGTCGCGGACGGGGGCACCGGGTGCACGACGATCTCGCCGGCGGCACTGAGGGCGCCGTTGGTCACCGTGTACCTCAGCACGGCGGGCGCCGTGAGGGTGCGGTCGGACTGGATCTGCACCAGGTGGTGCTCGAGGACGGCGACGCTGAGGCCCGACCCCTCGACGGCCTCCACCGACTGCAGCACGAGCACCCGGCCGGCCGGGTCGCTGTCGTTCTCCAGCGGGTCGACGGTGACCTCGCCGCCGGCGGGGAGGAAGGCCTGATCCCGCACCGCGACGGGTGGCTCGGCGGTCTCCGGCCACTCGCGCACGTCGACGCGGGCCAGGCCCGTGACCTGCTGCGGGGCCGCCGTGATGAGGAACGTCACGTAGTAGGTGCCGGCGCGCGCGGCGCTGAAGGTGAAGGTGCCACCCTGCAGGTCGCTGGTGATCGTGGCGCCGACCACGTCGTCCACCCCGGCCAGGCGCGGCGGCTCGGTGGACGCGCTGCGGACGGCGTCCAACGGGTGCAGCGTCACAGGCTGGCCCACGTACGTCACGGCGTGCACGGGGTCGATCTGCGGCGCGAGCGATCCCGCGGGGCGGACGTCCACGTCGAGGACGCCCTCCGTCGTGGACGTCCCGTCGGAGACCTGCAGCGTCACCTGCGTGCGCCCGAGCGACGCACCGTCGGCCCGGAACGTGAGCGAGCCGTCCTGCCGGAAGCGCACCGAGCCGGCCGCCGGGTCCGCCACCGCGCCGACCAGCAGCAGGTCGTCACCGTCGGGGTCCATGAAGTCGGCGAGCACCAGGTGGTCCGCCTGGCCACCCTGCTCCACCTGCAGCGACCCCGTCCGGACCTGGACCGGTGCCGCGTCGACCGCCCCGTCGTGCACCGAGAGCCGGACCGACGCGGTCGAGGTCGCGCTGGTCCCCCGGCCGTCCGAGATCGTGTAGGTCAGCGTGGCCGACCCGCTCGCGCCGTCGGCCACGGCGACCTGCAGCGCGCGTCCCCCGTAGATCGCCTCGACCCGGCCGAACTGCTCGGGGATCGGGTCGAACTCGGAGATGACCAGGATCCCGCAGTCCGACGAGGAGTCGTTGTCGATCACCGGCAGGATCGTGGTCCGCCCCGGGCGCACGCCGAACTCGTCGTCCGCGGCCGTGGGCGGTGCGGAGTCGCCCGTGCACTCCGTGACCAGGTCCTGCGTGGTGTCCGACGTCTCGGTCTGGTCCTCCTGCTGGTCTGGCTGCTCCTCCGGCTCGACCTGCTTCCAGTCGGGCACCCGCAGGTCCGTGTCCTGCAGGGGCATCCAGAGGCGTCCGCGCAGGGTGTCGTTGAGCACGACGACCTGCCGATTGACCCGGAACGCGAGCACGTCGGAGCTCGACATGTCCTCGAGGTTGCTGACCTGGGCGTCCGCGCCGTCGCAGAGCTGCAGGTAGGAGCCGACGGCCGACGCCCACGCGCCGTGCGCGCACCGGCCCACCTGCACCGGCGCGGCGGGGCGGCCCGACCCCTGGGTGACGTGCTCCGTGACCGAGCCGCCGCCGAGGGGGACCTCCAGGAGCGCCGTGCGGCTGGCGACGAGAGCGCGGGAGGACTCCGGACCCGGCTCCTGCAGCACGAGGTCGTCGCCGTCGACGTCCGTCGACCCGCCCAGGGTGCGGACCGTCGACCCCGAGAGGACCACCGGCTGGTCGCCGACGGCCGAGAGCGTGTCGACCGGCCCGGCGCCGACGCTGCCGAGCGACGTCGTGCGCGGGGCGCCGTCGACCAGGTCGATCCGGGTCACGGCACCGTCCTTCGGCGCCACCCCGAGCACCGCACCGCTGCGGGTGACGACCGCGGCCCCGCCGTCGCCGAGCTCGAGGTCGGGCGGGTCCGTCGAGATGTGCAGCGACTCCAGCCCGCCGAGCGTCCGCACCCAGACGTTGCCGTCGCCGTCGACCAGCGAGACCACGCCGGCCGCCATCGACGCCGTGGCCCCGGGCACGGCGACCGTCGCGGAGGCCGTGACCGTCGCCGGGTCCACCACCGAGACCGTGCCGGGCTCGACCAGCAGCACGTCGCCGGCGTCCTGGAGGACGTCGAACGTGCTGCCGGAGGCCGTCAGGCCGCCGTTGAGCTCCTCGACCTGCGCGTTGTAGCGACCGAGCTGGAGCGTGCTCGTGGCCGTCAGCCACACGCCACCGTCGTTGAGGTCGAGACGCGCCAGCGGGAAGCCGTGGTCGAGCAGCGCGAGCACGAGGACGAGCACCGGCACCGTCACGACGGCGGCGGCGGTCGTCGCGCGTGCGCGGAGCGACCCTCGGCTCATGGCGTGCAGCCCTGCGCCGGGTCGTCGGAGACGCGGCGGTCGGCACGGACGATCGCGACCTCGACGCACACCTGGGCCGCGGCCGCCTGGTCCGCCGGCACCGTCACGGTCGCCACGTCGACCAGCGCGAGCTGCGGCTCACCCGTCGCCTGCAGCACGCCCCACAGGTAGTGGTCGCCGTCCTGCGGATCGGGGTTCTCCCACGTGAACACGACCGAGCCGTCGGGCTGACGGGTGCCCTGCAGCGAGTGCGGCGCGGGCACCGGCTCGGCGATCCCGGTCGGGTCCGAGTCCTGCGTGAAGTCGGTCGACGACGGCCCGCCGCCGGGCGTGTCCCCGCTCCGCAGGGCCGCCGCGCCGATCGCCACGACGGCGGCGAGCACGACGACGC